>CAJJOO010000208.1 GCA_905193395.1 uncultured Porphyromonadaceae bacterium | reverse complement strand
TAAAAAGATATCCAATATTTTAAAGGTTTGCGGTGTGGCCGCCGTCTCGGCAGCGGTTGCCGTATGGACCTTCTGCCCGCCGCCGGCCGTGGCCTCGACGGAAACCGAAATCCCCGAAGTGGGCTTTTCAGCCGTCTACAATCCGCCTGTCCCCTTGTCGATGACTTTCTGCGGTCAGAAAGTCGATATGGACATTACGGACTATTACGAACGTCTCGACCGCGAACTGACCTCGCTGACCTATACCCACGGCAACACCCTGCTGATGCTCAAACGCGCCAACCGCTATTTCCCGGTCATGGCACCCATCCTGCGCAAAAACGGCATGCCCGACGACCTGCTGTATCTGGCCTGCGTGGAGAGCACGCTGAATCCCCGCGCCGTTTCCGGTGCAAAGGCTGCCGGCATGTGGCAGTTCATGCCATCGACCGCAAAGGAATACGGCCTGGAAGTGAGCGATGAAATCGACGAACGCTTCAATATCGAGAAAGCCACCGCTGCCGCCTGCCGCTATTTCAAAAAGGCACTTTCGCAGTATGGCGGCGACTGGATGTCGGTGATGGCGTCCTACAACGCCGGCATGGCCCGGATTTCCTCGCAACTCGACCGCCAGGGGGCCGACAATGCTCTGGGCCTCTATCTCGTGGACGAAACCATGCGCTACCCCTTCCGTATCATGGCCACAAAGGCCATCATGGAACATCCGGGAGCCTACGGTTTCCTGATTACGGCCGACCAACTCTATCAGCCCCGCGTGGTGAAACGTGTCGACGTGAGCGGACCCGTGGACGACTGGGCCGAATGGGCGCGCCAACAAGGCATCTCCTACCTGGAACTCCGCGATGAAAATCCCTGGATCCGCTCGTCCAAACTAACGAACAAGAACGGAAAGACCTACACCGTGCGCGTACCGCTCCGCGAGAGCGGACGCCGAAGCACCTCAGGCCGTTCCGTCTATAACCCCTCATGGATTTCAGTTGAATAACAATAACGTCAAGAAACTCATAGCCTCGGGCGACTGCCTGAGCATTACCGGCGCACGTGTCAACAACCTGCGCAACATCGACGTAGACATCCCCCACGGCTCCCTCACTGCCATCACCGGACTCTCCGGGTCGGGAAAATCGTCGCTGGCCTTCGACACCATCTATGCCGAGGGTCAGCGCCGTTACATCGAGACCTTCTCAGCATACGCCCGCAACATGCTCGGCAACCTGAGCCGTCCGGACGTGGACCATATTTCCGGCCTCAGCCCCGTGATTTCCATCGAGCAGAAAACCGTGAACCGCAACCCGCGCTCCACCGTCGGGACCATTACCGAAATCTACGACTTCCTGCGCCTGCTGTATGCCCGCGCCGGTCACGCCCGCAGTTACCTCACCGGCGAGGAAATGGTGAAATTCACGCCCGACAAGATTGTCAACCTTGTAATCGACCGTTTCAACGGACGCAGAGTATACATCCTGGCTCCGCTGGTGAAAAACCGCAAGGGCCACTACCGCGAACTGTTCGAGACCCTGAGAAAGAAAGGCTTCCTGCATGTGCGCGTCGACGGCAGCCTGATGGAAATCACGCCCGGAATGAAACTCGACCGCTACCGAAATCACTCCGTAGAACTGGTCATCGACCGCCTTGCCGTGCGCGACAAGGACACGCCGCGTCTTCGCGATACCGTCGAAGCCGCGCTGGCCCAGGGCGACGGCCAACTGATGGTCTACGACGTGGACCACGATTCCATTTCCCATTTCTCGTGCCAACTCATGGACCCCGTGAGCGGAATCTCCTACCGCGACCCGGCGCCCCACAACTTCTCGTTCAACTCGCCGCAGGGCTACTGCCCTGTGTGCAAGGGCCTGGGGTATGTGAATATCATTGACCGCGCAAAAATTGTCCCCGACGATTCCCTTTCGATACACGACGGCGCCATCGCCGCGCTCGGGAAATACCGCAACAACCATATATTCTGGCAACTCTCGGCCATCTGCGCCGAACACGGCTGCGACCTGCGCACTCCGTTTTCCAAACTGCCCGAGGAGGCCGTTGACGAGATTTTCAACGGGACCGACCGCAATCTGACCATCCAGCAGGATTCCACAGGAACGACGGCAACCTTCGCGCCGTTCGAGGGCCTGGTGCGCTACATCGAAATGCAGCAGGACGACGAGGCCGAGGCAGCCGCCAAACGATGGAGCGGAAAATTTTTCTCGCGCACCGAATGCCCCGAATGTCACGGCGACCGCCTGTGCCGCGAGGCGCTGCACTTCTTTGTCGACGGCAAAAACATAGCGCAGTTGTGCCGCATGGACATCAGTTCGCTGCGCGACTGGGCCGAGACTCTGCTTCAGCGGCTTGACGAACGCGACTCCAAAATCGCAGTCGAGATTGTGAAGGAAATCTCGGCCAGGCTGCGATTCCTTGTCGACGTCGGCCTGGGCTATCTGCAACTGGGACGCGCGGCGGCCACCCTTTCGGGCGGCGAAAGCCAGCGCATACGCCTGGCCACGCAACTCGGTTCGGAACTGGTCAACGTGCTTTACATCCTCGACGAGCCTTCTATAGGCCTGCATCAGCGCGACAACCGCCGCCTGATTGACTCGCTGAAACGCCTCCGTGACGCTTCGAATACGATTATCGTGGTGGAACACGACCGCGACATAATGCTCGAGGCCGATTATGTGGTGGACATCGGTCCCGGCGCCGGACGCGCCGGCGGCAACGTGGTATTTGCCGGTACACCGGCCGACATGCTGAAAACCCACACGCTGACGGCCGACTATCTGAACGGCACACGCGAGATAGCCACTCCGGCGCGGCGCCGCAAAGGCAACGGCAAAACACTGGCCGTGCTGGGCTGCACCGGGCACAACCTGCGCGACGTGGACCTGCGGATTCCCCTCGGCACCTTCACATGTATTGCCGGAGTGAGCGGCAGCGGAAAATCGTCGCTGGTCAACGGCACCCTTGAACCCATCCTATCGCAACATTTCTACCGCTCGCTGCGCGAACCGCTCCCCTATCGCACCGTCGAGGGTATTGAGAATATCGACAAGGTCGTGACCGTGGACCAGAGTCCCTTAGGTCGCACGCCGCGGTCGAATCCGGCCACCTACATGGGCCTGTTCACCGATATCCGCAATCTGTTCGTCGGGCTGCCGGAAGCGAAGATCCGCGGCTACAAACCAGGGCGCTTTTCGTTCAACGTGGCCGGAGGCCGCTGCGAAGCCTGCGCCGGCAACGGATACAAGACCATCGAGATGAATTTCCTGCCCGACGTACTGGTGCCCTGCGAGGTGTGCGGCGGACGGCGCTACAACCGCGAGACCCTGGAGGTGCGCTACCGCGGCAAATCCATCGCCGACGTCCTGGACATGACCGTCGACCAGGCGGTAGAATTCTTCGCAGCCGTGCCGAAGATTCTCCACAAGGTAAAGGTGTTGCAGGACATCGGACTGGGATACATCAAACTGGGGCAGCCGTCGTCAACCCTGTCCGGCGGCGAGAACCAACGCGTGAAACTTGCCACGGAACTCGCCCGCAAGGACACCGGCAGCACCCTGTTCCTGCTGGACGAACCTACTACCGGACTGCACTTCGAAGACATCAAAACTCTGTTGGGTATTCTCAACCGTCTGGTTGACAAAGGCAACACGGTACTTGTAATCGAGCATAACACCGACGTCCTGCGCTCGGCCGACTATATCATAGACCTCGGGCCCGAGGGCGGCTCGGGCGGCGGAAGAATCCTGGCACAGGGAACGCCCGAGGAGATTGCCGCCGGAAATTCCCCGTCGGCTCCGTTTATCTTCGACAAAGGCAAAC
>CAJJOO010000207.1 GCA_905193395.1 uncultured Porphyromonadaceae bacterium | reverse complement strand
CCGTTCTGAAACTCGACTGACATTTCCGGCGGGCAGGTGCCCGCCGGCTCCATTTTACAACACCTGATGCGGCACATTTCCGCAAAACACGAACCGGCCTCATATCACGGTTGTTATATTCAATAGGTATTCATCCAGACGCTTTTCAATTACAAGATTTATGCTATTCAAGAAATCACGGTCAGGAAAACCGGCTGTCGCCACCCCTCTCGAAGCCGACCAGGGCGGCGGTTTTCCCTATATCTTCTATGCCGCGCGCCAGACAATACGACGCCACGCCTCGGGCGGCAACATCCTTATCGCCGCTACCGTTCTGGCAATGATTGTGGCCAACATCCCCGCAATCAATTCATACTATTTCGACTTCTGGGAGCAGGAAGTCCGGCTCCAGATAGGCTCGTTCAATATATTCTCGCACTCGGGCATGCCGATGAACCTGCTCGGATTCATCAACGACGCCCTCATGGCAATTTTCTTCTTCACCATCGGCCTTGAAATCAAACGCGAGATTCTGGTGGGCGAACTGTCGTCGTTCCGCCAGGCCCTCCTGCCCATTATGGGCGCCATCGGCGGTATGGCCGCACCGGTGGCCATTTTCTGGTTCATGAGCCGCGGCACCGACTATGCCGGCGGAGCAGCCATCCCCATGGCGACGGATATCGCCTTCTCGCTGGGCGTACTGGCCATGCTGGGTAAGCGCGTGCCGCTGTCGCTGAAAATCTTCCTAACCACCCTTGCCGTGGTCGACGATATCGGCGGTATCATCGTCATTGCCGTCTTCTATTCCACACATCTTGAACTCGGACTGCTGCTGATAGCGCTTATTCTGCTGGGCGTGCTGGCTCTGGGCGGTGTGCTGATGATTCAGTCCAAGGCCTTCTACTTCCTGTTGGGCGGCGCCGTGTGGTTCCTCTTCCTCAACTCCGGCATCCATCCCACCATCGCCGGCGTCCTGGTGGCCTTCACCGTTCCGGCCAAACCCGTGCTGGAACCCATGAAATACATCCGCCAGATTCGCCGCGCCATGGCGCATTTCAAGGACGAATCCGCCGAAGAAGACAATTTGCAGGAACGCACTATCCTGAACAAAGACCAGTTGAACTGGCTCAAGGAAGTCGAATCGGCCTCGGACAAGGTCATCTCGCCCCTTCAGGACCTTGAGGACACCCTGCACCCGCTGGTCAACTTCTTCATCATCCCGCTGTTTGCCTTTGCCAACGCCGGCATATTCCTGCTCAACGTCGACCCCGCGTCGGCTGTCGAAGGCATTTCCCTGGCCATCATCCTCGGCCTGGTACTGGGCAAATTCCTCGGGATTTTCATCATGTCCTGGCTCACGGTCAAATGCCGCCTGGCACCCATGCCCGCACATTCCAACTGGTCAATGATGGCCTCGATTGCAATGCTGGGAGGTATCGGCTTCACTGTCTCGCTGTTCATCGCCACCCTCTCGTTCGGCGGCTCGTCGCCCCACATGGTCGACCTGCTGAACCATGCGAAACTCGGCATCGTACTCGGCTCGCTCATTTCCGGAATCATCGGTTTTATCTGGCTGCATTTCACCCTGCCGAAAACCGCCTCGCCCGATCAACTGGACGAATAACTCAGGTATAATGTAACTGAAAAAACCCGCGCTCGCCAATCGTGGCAAGCGCGGGTTTTCATGTATAGTCGAAAGATACGTCAGGCGTCCACTGCCTCGCTTTCGGCCTCCTCGGCCTGGACGTTCTTCTTGACGTTGGGATCTTCAAGGCCGTAGCCATACTTCGAGTTCAGATATTTCAGCCATACGCCGAAGCAGATGGCCAGGACGCCGAACGAAGCGAAGATAATCATCGGTACGCGGTATCCGCCGGTGATGTCGAGGGTCTCGCCGATGAGCAGCGGAACAAGGCACAGACCGATGTTCTGAATCCAGAAAATCAGGCAGTAGGCCGAACCGAGGATATTGGCGTCGATAATCTTGGGCACCGAAGGCCACAGGGCCGCCGGAACCAGCGAGAACGAAACACCGAGTACCAGAATCAGCGTTACGGCAATCCATACCTGCGGCACGGCTGGCAGCAGGAAGGCGAAGCCCAGGTGGCAGAGTGTCATGATTACGGCGCCGACAATCAGCATCGTGGCTCCGTGACCCTTGTAATCGAGAAAGGCGCCCAGGAAAGGCGTCAGCACCATGGCCAGAATCGGGAATACGCTGAACAGGCGGGCGGCTGCCTCGGCGTTGATTCCCAGAGTCTCCTGGATATAGTTGGGCGCGAAACGCTGGAACGGGAAGATACCGCTGTAATACAGCACGCACAGCAGGGCAACAAGCCAGAACATGCGGCTGCGCAGAATCTTGCCCAGGTCCGAGATATGGAATTCCTCGTCCTCGCCGTCAGTGGTATCGGCCTTGTCGCCGGCTGCGACCAACTGGCGGTCGAGTTTCACATCCATGAACGTGAACACGATGTAGCAGATCAGACCGATGAGCAACAGCAGGGTGCAGAACGCAACAGGTGCCAGAACCGACTGGTCGAACTTATTGGCCAGCAGGGGCGAAATCCACATCACGGCAAACACACCCAGACGCGCGATGGACATCTCGACGCCCATGGCCAGGGCCATTTCCTTGCCCTTGAACCATTTGGCAATGGCTTTCGATACCGTCGTGCCGGCCATCTCGCAGCCGCAGCCGAATATCATGAAGCCCAGCGAGGCCATCTTGGCGCTGCCTGGGAACGAGGTCCACCAACTGTCGAGCCACAGGCACAGCGACGTGTCCTGGAACCACTCGCTGATACCTATCAGTTTGATACCCGCGCCGATAACCATCATCGAGGCCGAGAGCACACCGGTGAACCGGATGCCCATCTTGTCCAGGATAATACCCGCGAATATCAGGAAAAAGAAAAATACATTCAGAAAATACTCTGATGCGGCATAGGTGCCGAACGTGCCGCTGTCCCAGTGAAGATTGGTTTCCAGCAGCGACTTAAGCGGCGACATCACGTCGACGAACATGTAGGCGAAGAACATCATCGATGCAATAAGCACCAGTGCCGTCCAGCGCGCCCACGCCTTGTCGTTAAGGAGTGTCTTTACGGTTTCTGTCATAGTTTTTTGTAAGAAATTGATAATTGATTGTTTTATGCGGCAAATTTAATCATTTTTTCCTTAAAACGTCCCTGCCCGCGTCATTTTATATCCGGAAACAGCCACGGGGTCACTGCGCCGGTTATCAGTCGTCGCAATAATGTCGCAGCACGCGCCGGTAGGAATTGAATATCTTGCTCTTGGAAATGAACCCGAAATAATGGCCGTCTTTGTCCACCACGGGCAGGTTCCAGGCACCGGTCTTGTCGAATTTCTTCATCACGGCGTCCATCGGCTCGCCGATGATAATCTTGTCAGGCGGCATGGTCATGAACGAGGCCACGTTCATCTTGCGGTAAAGGTCGGGACGGAACATGATGTTGCGGATATCGTCCAGTTGCACAACTCCCTGCAACACACCGGCACCGTTCAGCACAGGGAACAGGTTGCGGTTGCTGCGCGAGATGGTGTCGACCATCTCTTTCAGCGTCATTTCGGGCCGCACGCTCAGGAAATCAGTCTCGATTACCGAATCCATTTTCAGCAGCGTCAGCACGGCGCGATCCTTTTCGTGCGTGAGCAGTTTGCCCTGCTTGGCCAGTCGCATGGTGTAGATGCTGTAAGGCTCGAATATCTTGATGGTTCCGTAGGCTATCGTCGACACAATCAGCAGCGGCAGGAACAGGTCGTAGCCGCCGGTCAGTTCAGCCGTCAGGAAGATTGCCATCAGCGGTGCGTGCATCACG
>CAJJOO010000206.1 GCA_905193395.1 uncultured Porphyromonadaceae bacterium | reverse complement strand
CAAGCCATTTCCGCCGCAAATCGTCATAGACATGCAGTGTCCCGCCGGCGTCGCGTTTCAGTTCCACCCCGCAGGCAGGCAATTTCAGTTCCGGCAGTTTTTCTTCGGCCATTTTTGCTATCGTTTCAAAAAAAGTGCGTAAATTTACAACAAATTCATCCCGATTCCAATTCCTACGGCAAAAATAATGGCAACGGCTACTGTCAGTTTTGAAGAACTACGGCGCACCATCGCGGCCCGCGACCTCCGTCCCGTCTATCTGATTCACGGCGAGGAGGGATATTACATCGACCGCCTTATCGCCGATTTCGAAGCCCTCGTTCCCGAGGAGGACCGCGACTATGCCCTCACCGAGGTCTATGGCCCCCAGATTCAGGCAGCCGCCGTCATCGACATCTGTCGCCAGATTCCCATGATGTCCGACCGCCAGGTGGTAATCCTCAAGGAGGCCCAGACAATACCCGCCGCCGAAATCGACAAACTGCTGCGCTATGTCGCGGCTCCTTCGGCTTCGACGGTTTTTGTCGTGGCCGGTCGCGGAGCCGCCGTGAGGTCGAAAAAATTTGCCGAGGCCGTCCGCAAGGCCGGCGGTGTGGTTTTCACGTCACGCCGTCCCGCCGAATGGCAGTTGCCGCCGCTCATCGCGGCCTATATCAAGGAAAAAGGCCTCTCGGCCGAACCGAAGGCCCTCGATATGCTCCGCGATTTCATCGGCACCGACCTCAGCCGCATGTACAATGAAGTCGACAAACTGGCTTTCATCCTCGGCCCCCGTGCCATGGTCACCGCCGAGGCCGTCGAACGCAATGTCGGAATCAGCAAGGATTACAACAACTACGAACTTCTAGATGCCGTCGCCCGCCGCGATATAAACAAGATTTTCCGTATTTCGGCCTATTTTGCCGCGAATCCGAAGCAGAATCCTTTCCCGGTCACGGCGGCCACCCTTTTCGGTTTCTTTGCCGACCTTCTGGTGGCTTTCTACGCTCCCGACCGTTCCGACCGCACCATCAGGGGCGAACTCGGCCTCACAAGTGAAATGGCCCTGAAACGCATCAGGACCGGCATGAATTCATATAATCCATTCCAGGTCATCGACATCCTCCATGCCATCCGCCGCTATGACCGTATGAGCAAAGGCCTCGGTTCGCGCCGCGACCCTTACGACCTGCTCCATGAACTCCTGTTCCGCATCACCACGACTACCGGCCGCTGACCTCAGCCCCGCTGTGTTGAAAAAAACGTCCGGGCTGCGCTTCATTGTGCAGCCCGGACGGTATTGTTATGCGGAATTTGCTATCAGTCAAACATGCCTTCGACGCTTTCCTCGACGGTCTCGACCACTTCCTCGCCGCCGAATTCCTTGTCACAGAGATTCAGGTCGGCCGGGAATACGAATTGCTTGTTCTGGTCGTAGGGCAGCCTGGGGTCGTCGTATACGCGCCTCATGTACTTGCCGTATATAGGCAGTGCCATCGAGGCGCCCTGGCCCTCGGCCATTGAATTGAAGTGGATGTATCGCTCTTCGCCGCCCACCCATACGCCAGACACCAGGTCCGGCGTGAAGCCCATGAACCATCCGTCGGAATTGAAGTTCGTGGTGCCGGTTTTGCCGCCCATCTGTGCCGTGAGGTTGTAAGGCGCGCGGCGCAGCCTGTTGCCTGTACCGCCGTCGACCACGTTCAGCAGCATCGACAGGATGCGGTAATAACCCTTTTCGGTGATTACCTCGGTCTGCCGCGGCGCGAAGTCGGTAATGATATTGCCGTTGTTGTCGGCGATGGCGGTCACGAATATGGGGTCGCTGCGCATGCCGTTGTTGGCAAAGGCGCTGTAGGCCGTAACCATTTCTTTCACCGAAACCTCGCAGGGACCAAGAGCCAGTGACATCACCGCAGGCAGTTTGTTGGTGATTCCGTACGAGTGCATGCGTTTCACCAGTTCCGCGGGCGACAGCGCGGCCATCAGTCGGGCTGATATCCAGTTGTTCGAGTTAGTCAGTGCCCAGCGGATGCTCACCATTTCGCCGATACGTGCGTGCCCCGAGTTGCGCGGCGACCACGGACGCCCGCTTTCGTCGTAGAACGTAGGCTGCGAGTTCTCCAGTTCGTCGCATGGTGTGAAATCGCTCTCCATGGCGTATGTGTAGAGGAACGGCTTGATGGTCGAGCCTATCTGCCGGCGCCCTGTCGATACCATGTCGTATTGGAAGAACTTGAAGTCCGGGCCGCCCACATAGGCCTTCACGAATCCTGTCTTGGGGTCCATTGACATGAAACCCGTGCGCAGGAAACTCTTGGTATACAATATGGAATCCAGCGGCGTCATAACCGTATCGACAGGTCCGTTATAAGAAAAGACGGTCATATCGACGGGTGTCTTGAATTCCTGTTCAATTTGTGCGGGCGTCTTTCCGGCCACGCGGGCCACGCGGGCGCGTTCGCTCTGTTTTATCGCGTTCTTTATCAGACTGGCGCGTACGGCCGGCGTCAGTTCTGCCGGATTCGACGAGTAAGGTGCTGTCGGCGAGTTGCGTTTTTCCCGGAAGAACTGGCTTTGCAGGTGGCGCATGTGTTCGTCCACGGCTTCCTCGGCGTAGGTCTGCATGCGCGAGTCAATTGTGGTGTAGATTCTAAGGCCGTCGCTGTAAATGTCGTATTTGGTGCCGTCGGCCTTGGGGTTCTTGTCAATCCAGCCGTACAGCGGGTTGGTGGCCCATGCAATCGAGTCGTCGACAAATTTCTGGGCTTCCCATGCGTGGTAGTCGCTGCGTACGGGCTTGTGGGCTGTCAGATAGCGGCGCAGTTCCTCGCGGAAATAGGGAGCCAGGCCCTCTTTGTGGTCCACGCGGTGGAAATCAAGTTTCAGCGGCAGCGCCGTCAGCGAGTCCAGTTCCGCACGTGTCAGCATGTCGGCCTTGTACATCTGTTCCAGCACGATGTTGCGGCGGTTGGTGGTGCGCTCCGGATGACGTACGGGGTTGTAATATGCCGGGTTCTTCACCATGCCCACCAGGGTGGCGGCTTCCTCGATGTTCAAATCCAGGGCGTCCTTGTTGAAATATACCTTCGCCGCGCTCTTGATTCCCACTGCATTATACAGGAAATCGAACTGGTTCAGATACATTTTCAATATCTCGTCCTTGGAATAGAAGCGTTCCAGTTTCACTGCAATCATCCATTCGATGGGCTTCTGCACGGCGCGCGAAAGCAAACCGTCGCTCGGCGGCGTGTACAGTTGCTTGGCCAGTTGCTGCGTGATGGTCGACCCGCCGCCCGAATTCTTTCGGCCCAGCAGGATGGTCTTCACCACAGCGCGCGTTATGGCGCGGACGTCTATGCCCGAATGGTCCTCGAAACGCACGTCTTCGGTGGCTATCAGTGCGTTAACCACGTTCGGCGAAATCTCGTCAAGGTCTGCGTAAACTCGGTTGCCGGAATTCCGGAAGTAGCGACCCATTTCCACGCCGTCGCTGGTGTAGATTACCGAGGCGAATTTGTCCTGTGGATTCCGCAGTTCCTCCACGGGCGGCATATAGCCGATTACTCCATTGTATACCAGTATGAAAAACAGCAGCACCACCGCCACCATGATTCCGAACACGCCCCACAGAATCCGCATTATGCGGCGTCCGCGGCTTGCCGTGCCCGCTGTATTATTGGGTTGTACCTGATTTGGCATTTTAGGTTGTCAATTGTTTCTTTTGAATTGCAAAATTAGAAAAAAATCGCTAAAACACCAAACCGCCTCATTTGACCGTGTTTTCAATTCATACGAAAAAAAGCGCCAGCCTGTCGGCTGACGCTTTACTGTGTCTTTTGCTTGATTTTT
>CAJJOO010000205.1 GCA_905193395.1 uncultured Porphyromonadaceae bacterium | reverse complement strand
TTCATCAACAAAACTGTTTTTATAGGCTGCACTTTGCTGCTTGCAGGCTGTAAAGCATCCGAAAAAGTGCCATATATAGTTGATGCCGAAACCATTCCGACAGAAGTTCTGTCTCAGAATTCGACTATCTCCGACCCAATCCTCGCCCCCGGCGACCTGTTAAATATCGAAGTCACGGCTTCCGACATGGCAGCCGTGGTCCCCTTCAACAAGGGCATGTACATCACCGAAACCGGCAACATCGTCCGCGTGTCGTCGACCCAGACAACATACAGCGACAACCTGGACGTTTCTACCGACTATTACCTGATCAATCAGGACGGTACGATTCATTTACCCATCATCGGCAGCATCCAGGCAGGCGGAAAGACCAAACTTGAACTCGCCCAGGAGATTGCCAACGCCATCTATCCGCAGTATATCAAGGAAATGCCCAAGGTTGAGGTGCGTCTGATGAACTTCCGCGTCATCGTCACCGGCGCCGTCCGCACCCCCGGCGTCTACAACAGCCATAACGAACGCCTCAATTTCTTTGAAGCCATCTCGCTGGCCGGCGACCTCGACATCAAGGGCGACCGCGAGAACATCCTGCTATACCGCACCAACGCCGACGGCACCCGCGAGGTCCACAAAATCAACATCCACGACAAGGAATTCCTCCTTTCGCCCTACTTCAACCTCCAGCAGAACGACGTGATTTACGTGGCACCCAACAAGTCGCTGGCCTCCAACGCATGGCAACTGAATCCCGGAGTCTCCGCCACCATCACCTTTGTCGGCGGTATCTCCTCCCTGGCCTCGCTCATCATCGGTATCATCAACCTAACAAAAAACTAAGACCCATGTCAGAAGATCTGAACAACAGAACAGACGCCCGGGAATCCGGAGAAGACAATTTCGACACCACCGGCCTGTTGCTTGACTATCTGGCACACTGGAAATGGTTTGCCATCAGCATCGTCGTATGCCTCATCGCGGCATACTTCTATACCGCCACCATCATCCCGACATATCAGGTCAAGGCTTCCATCTATCTGAAAGACCCCGACAAATCCAGCGAGGGTGCCTTCTCACTCGACTCCAAGAGCGCCCTTTTCGAAATGAAAAGCAACCTCGACGAGACCGAACTAGAAATCATCAAGTCGCGCAACAACGTGATTTACGTTGTCGACTCGCTGAAAATGACCTATTCCTACGCTCTCAAAGGCCGCCTGCGCAAGCAACCCATCTATCAGAAAACCCCGGTAATCGCCAAGATGGAGTTCGCACAACTGGACACCATCAAGAATCCGATTGATATTCGCGTAAGCCAGGGTTCGTCCAAAGGCCTTTACAACATCGAGGCAAAGACAACGATTAATCAGAGCGAGGCTTCCACCGAAATAACCGACACAAAACTCCCCTGCACCTTCAATCTGGGCAACGGCGACGTGCTTCTCACGGCCAGCGACTCTGTTGCCATGGGCGCTCCGCTCTACATCCATATCGCCAACCGCAATCAGGTTGCAGGCGCGCTTTCAAAGGCCCTCAATCTGGAATTCGCCCAGAAAGCCGAGACCGTCGTAAGAATCACCTACTCCACTTCGCTGCCCAACCAGGGTATCGACGTCCTGAATACTCTGATTGATTTCTACAACCGCCAGATTATCGAGGACAAGAACCTCTCGGCCATGCAGACCGAGGCTTTCATTATCGACCGCCTCATCATGATCAACAACGAACTGCGCGATGTCGAGCAACGCCTACAGGAATACCGCCAGGCCCACAATGTGGCCGACCTCCGCCAGCAGGTGAACGCAAACCTCGCCACATCACACACCGTCCAGAATCAGTTGGCCGAGATTGAGGCACAGTCGTCCGTCATCAACGAAATCGAAACCACCATCCGCAACGCCGACACCTTCGATCCCCTGCCCGCCGCTTCGTCCGACAACACCCTGAACACGATGATTGTCAATTATAACAAGCAGGTCCAGCGCCTCAGCCGCATGCTCGAGACCCAGACCATGGACAACCCCACCGTGGCCCAGTTGGTCGAAGAACTAAAACGCTCGAAGGCCGATATTCTCCGTTCTGTCGAGACTGTCAAACGCGGCATCCAGGCGCGCCGCAACAATGTCGCCGCCATCGAGGGACAGAGCCAGCGCCAACTGTCGGCCGTGGCTCCCATCGACAAGGGCTTGCAGGAAATCTTCCGCGAACAGGAGGTCAAGGTCAACATCTATACATTCCTGTTGCAGAAACGCGAGGAAATCGCCTTGCAGAAGACACTCGCCACGCCCACCGCGCGATTCATCGACAATCCTGAATCCGAAGGTCCCGTGGCTCCCCGTCGTCTCATCATTCTGCTGGCGGCCTTCATCCTGGGCGCCGCCATTCCCGCCGCATACATCTTCCTGCGCCGCTACTTCTTCCCGATTTACAAAGACCAGGACGAACTGCAGCGCCTCACCAACGTGCCCATCCTCGGCGAAATTCCCGCCGCCAATTCCAAGGAGAGCGGCATCGTTGTCGGGCCGAACGTATCGACGTCCAGTGCCGAACTCTTCCGCTTGCTACGCAACAATATCACTTTCACTCGCCACGGCTCCGATTCCAAGGTTATCCTCGTGACATCCTCGGTTTCCGGCGAAGGCAAGACTTTCATATCCACCAACCTGGCACTCACCTATGCCATCACCGGCAAGAAGGTGCTCGTGGTCGGCCTCGACATTCGTCGTCCGGCCCTCGCCCACAAACTCGGCATCTCCAACCGCCAGGGCGTCACCTCGTTCCTCTCAGGCCAGGTTTCCGATATCAACTCGCTCGTACACAAGAGCCAGTATAACGACAATCTCTTCATCCTGCCCGCCGGTCCCGTTCCCCCGAACCCCAACGAACTGCTGCTCAGCGACCGCATGAACGACATGATGAAACAGATACGCGAGGAATTCGATATCGTGATACTCGATACAGCACCCATCGGCGTTATATCCGACACACTGATTATCATACCTCACAGCGACATCCAGCTGTTCGTCACCCGCGCATCGTATTCGACCCGCAACAGCATCAAGGTGCTGCACCAGGCCGTACGCGACAACCGTCTGAACAACGTCTACATCGTGCTCAACGGCGTGAACATCAACTCCGGCTCCTACACCTACCGCCGCTACGGCCACTACACGCACAAAGGCTCCTACGGCTACGGCTATACCAAAAAGGAACAGGAACAGGAACAAGAGAAAAAATAAGGTTTAATCCGTAAATGTTTTCAAACGGAGGCGGGAACAAATCCCGTCTCCGTTTTGTTGCTTTATTATATTTTGCCTTCGGACAGAATCGCACGCATATAAACTTTGTATCAAACCTCTAAAACCCATCCGTTATGATTCGTAAACTTCTGGCCGAGGGAATCGGCACAATGTTTCTGGTAATACTAGCCTGCGGCAGCGCCGTTCTGGCCGGTCCGTCAATCGGCGGACTCGGTGTAGGCATCTGCTTCGGCCTCGTGTTGCTGTGTCTCTGCTATTGCATCGGCGGCATCTCAGGCTGCCATGTCAATCCGGCCGTATCGTTCGCAATGCTTCTGTCAGGCCGCATGAAAGGCTCGGAATTCATCGGCTACGTCGTCGCGACTATCGGCGCAGGCTTCCTATATTGCCTTACCCGCATGGGTCTCGGCTACGACTACGGCGGCACAACCGCCATTTCCGGCAGTTTCCTGGCGACCAATGTCCTGCAGCCCGGTGCCACCCCAATGATGGCGCTCCTCACCGAAGGTCTGCTAACCTTCTTCTTCGTACTGGTGGTTCTCGGCGCCACAGACTCGCGCACCTCGTTCACCAAATTCGGA
>CAJJOO010000204.1 GCA_905193395.1 uncultured Porphyromonadaceae bacterium | reverse complement strand
GGGCGCCCGGCGCTGCCGCCGGGAGGGGGGATGTTATTTCTTTTCGATTTCGTCGGCAATCATTTCAACGAATTCGTCAACGTTGTCGGCCGGGATGATGCCGCGCTTCATCAGCAGCACCTTGATACGCTCGCGCAGGTCTTCGCCTTTTTCAGGAGTGAAGAGAGCGGCGGCCACGGCGCCGACTGCGGCGCCTGCCAGGAATGTCATCAAGCCTTTCATTTCTTTTTGGTATTTGTGGCGTTTTCTATTTTTTCAAGTTTCTCGTTCACCTTTTCCTGGATTTCCGATTCGATTTCGTCGGCAATGCGGTTAAGGTTGCTGTCGGCTGCGAATGGACATTTTTCGGCAAGGAATTCGCGGATCTGGCGGCGTGTGCGGCTGCCTTTCTGGGGCGCGAACAGCAATGCTGCGGCGGCGCCTACAGCGGCACCTCCGATGGCGGCAAGTGCGATGTGGTAACCTTTCATGATTGAGGGATGTTTTTAAGAGTTAGTGATGTTTTATCTATCAAACATCCGCGGGCGGCCGTTTGTTTTGCCCGATGCAAAAATTTTCACTAAATTTGCATCAAAGAATTGCCTTACGGCACCGCGCACCGGCCTATGGCCGACATACGCTATTCTTTTTCTGCGAATTATAAGTACATTTGCCACTCAAAATCATATAATCCATACCCGCAAGAGATATGAGTTTCAAAGCAGTTCTGTTTGATTTCGACGGTGTCGTGGTCGATACCGAAGGAATCTACACCGACTTCTGGAAGGACATTGACCGCCTCTATCCCACCGGCGTGCCCGATTTCTCCCTGGCAATCAAGGGCAACACTCTCGTAAACATATTGAACCGATATTTCCGTCCCGAACTCCACGACGACATTACCGGGCGTGTGGCGCGCCTGGAACGCACCATGACTATCCCGATGTACGACGGCGTCGCCCGCTTGCTGCGCAGCCTCCATGCCGCCGGGAAGGGCATCGCCATCGCCACCGCCAGCAATCCCGCGAAAATGCAGAAGGCCTTTGCCGACCTGCCCGTGCTGGCCGAAACCGTCGACGTGCTTGTCACCGACCGGGATGTTACCGAATCGAAACCGTCGCCCCAGTGCTACCTTATCGCCGCCTCGCGTCTCGGCGTCGACCCGCGCGACTGTGTGGTGGTCGAGGACTCGCTGGCCGGTCTGCGTGCCGGCCGCAGTGCCGGAGGCAAGGTGGCCGGTGTGGCAACCACCAATCCCCGCGAGGCCGTGGAGCCATTGGCCGACATAGTCGTCGACCGCCCGGGTGAATTGTCGGTCGAAATTTTCGAATCCCTTTTCCGTTAAAATATGAAAGCATTGAATCCCGTTGTGGCGCTTCTGGCCGTCTGTGCGGCGATGCCCGCGGCACAGGCCGCGCAGCCCGTCACGGCCGAGTATTCGGCCACCGTGGCCACGAATGTTTCAAGCGGCGCCCTGGCCCCGTATTTCATAGGTTCGCTGAACAATGGCCGCTTCACACGCAAATCGTCGGCCATCGCCGATTTCGGCGCCCGTGTCGCCCTCGACACCGCACGCCGTTTCAGTTGGGGTGCCGGTGTGGAATTTGCCGGCGGCTACGGCCACGGCACCCGCTATGAGCGCTGGCTGCCCGACGCCGCCGTGTGGACCACGCATACCAACAAGGCCCCGGCCATTTGGGTACAGCAACTTTACGGTGAAATCAAATACCGCGGCGTGTTCCTGCGTGCAGGCATGAAAGACCCTCGTTCCTACCTCCTGGACGAGACCCTCAGTTCCGGCGACCTGACGCGCAGCGCCAATGCCCGCGGCATCCCCGGAATCGAGGTCGGTTTCATCGACTTCCAGAACATACCTTTCACCCGCGGCTGGGTGCAGGTTCAGGGCGTCATCGAATACGGCAAGATGACCGACGACGGCTTCAACCACTCGCAGTTCAATTACTATAACGGCCAACTTACCGGCGACATATATTATACCTACAAGCGCTGCTATTTCCGCACCCGTCCGTCCGAGCGTTTCAGCGTCACCCTAGGTATGCAGGCCACCGGTGTCTTCGGCGGCTGGTGGAAGACCTACCGCCGCGGCGAGGTTACGGCCCAGGGCAACCGCGGATTCAAGTTCCGCGACGTTATTGACATGTTCTTTCCGCGCCAGGGAACCGGAAGCGACGGTTTTTACGAAGGCAATTCCTTGGGTTCCTGGGACTTCAAGGCCCGCTACCGTCTGAACGACGGCTCGGAACTGAGTTTCGTATTCGAATGGCCCTGGGAGGACGGTTCCGGCATCGGTCGCCGCAACGGTTTCGACGGTCTGTGGGGACTCTACTATCACAGCGCCGCTCCGGCGCTGATTTCAGGCGTCGGAATCGAATATCTCGACTTCCGCAACCAGAGCGGCGCGATACACTGGGCACCCGGCGACACATCCTCGCCCACGCTCACCGACGAGATCAGCGGCGCCGACGACTATTACAACAACGCTTCCTACGGCGCTTTTGCCAACTACGGCATGTCCATCGGCACGCCCTTCCTGAAATCTCCGGCCTACAACTTCAACGGCGCGCCGTACTATATGCACAACCGCGCCCGCGGTGTCCACCTTGCCGTCAAGGGGTGCTTCGGAGCGGATTGGGACTACAATCTGCGTTACTCCTGGCAGCAGGCCTGGGGCAGCGGTCTGATTCATCTGCCGTATTCCATGACCGACAATTCCGTGATGGCCATGGCCCGCTGGCGTGCCGACAGCCTGCTCAAGGGACTGCGTATCAGCGCCACCGTCGCTGTCGACGCCGGCCGTCTGCGCGGCAACAACACCGGCTTCCTGCTGGGCGTCACCTACACCGGAGCCTTAACCTTTAACAAGAACAAGTGATGAAAAAGATACTGTCTCTGATAGTCGCGATAATGGCCTTGATTTCTACCGGTTGCCAGAACGACGGCGATATCGGTTTCATGTTCGGAACCTGGCGCGTGGAGAGTTACACGGCCGACGGCACGGCAGTGTCGCTCGAACGCTATCCCACCACCTTCAGTTTCCAGGGTTCCGTGGTCAAGGTACAGGTAATCGAGGATGAATATGGCTCGAACAACGCCACCTACGGCAACTGGAGCCGCGACGAATCCGCCGGCACCGTCACCCTGAATTTCGGCAACTCCGACGGCAAATACGGCCCCGGCGAGGGTCCTTACGCCGCACCGGAATACCTCGGCATGACATCCGCCGCGCCGATGGTGATGCAACTGGCCCACGACGGCCGCACGATGACCTGGACCTGGGATGCCCCGGACGGGGTCGTCAGAATCTATAAACTACACAAAACCTGGTGACAGAAATGATAGACAAATCAAAACCCGTGGCCGTGACCGGCGCCGACGGTTTCATCGGCTCGCATCTGGTCGAGGCCCTGCTCGAACGGGGCTATAACGTAAGGGCGCTGGCCCAGTATAATTCGTTCAACAACTGGGGCTGGCTCGAAGACGTGGACGCCACCGTGGCTCCCGGCCGCGGAATCCTGGAAATCGTCACGGGCGACGTCCGCGACGCCTCGTTCTGCCGTTCCTTCGTCGAAGGCTGCGGCACCGTGTTCCATCTTGCCGCCCTGATTGCCATCCCTTACAGTTACGAAGCCCCGGAAAGTTATGTCGACACCAACATCCGCGGCACGCTGAACATGTGCCAGGCAGCCCGCGCCGCCGGCGTCGACCGCATCGTGGTGACATCCACCAGCGAGGTATACGGCACCGCCCGTCAGGTCCCTATCCCCGAAACCCATCCCCGCCAGCCCCAGTCGCCGTATTCGGCCACGAAAATAGGAGCCGATGCCCTGGCTCTGAGTTTCT
>CAJJOO010000203.1 GCA_905193395.1 uncultured Porphyromonadaceae bacterium | reverse complement strand
TACCGCGACCTGCTGCGCAACCGGCGCTTCATGATTCATGTCTCGTTCAAGGGGCTGGCCCTCGGCGTGCTCTTCGCCTATATCTCGGCGGCGCCGTTTATTCTCCAGAATCATTACGGTCTGTCGCAGACATCCTACGGCCTCGTGATAGGCTTCAATTCGCTGTTCGTGGTCAGCGGCGCGATGCTCTCGCTGCGTTTTCATCCGCTGAAAAAGGCCGCCTACACGGGCTCGATAATTCTTGCCGCAGGGATTGTCGCACAGGCTGTCTCGCTGTGGCTGGTGCACAGCATCTATGTCTATGAGGCCTGCATGTGTGTCATGCTCTTTGGTCTCGGACTGATATTTTCTACAACCAACTCGCTGGCGATGAACGAGGGCCGTGTGCGTGCCGGCGAGGCCTCGTCGATTCTGGGCATTTCAGGCTATGTGGTCGGCGCGATAGTGGCGCCGCTTGTCGGCGTCGGCAACGTGTTACATTCCACGGCAATCGTGTTCCTGTGTCTCGGAGCGGCAGTCATGGTCTTCTCGCTGGCTTCGCGCCGCCTCTCGCCCGACCTCGACACCCCGACAACACCTCCAGCCGCACCCAAATCCGATTCCACTACCCACCGGGCGTAAAATAAAAACCGGGGGAGGGACTTGTGAAAGTCTCTCCCCCGGATATTGTGGGATTGTAAGGTTTACGCTTTATTTGGCCTTGGCGGCATTGCGGCGACGGTCGGTAAGGTAAGCGACCGGCGAAGCGATGTAGATGGTGGCCAGAGTACCGACAATCACACCCAGAAGCATTGCGAAGGTGAAACTGCGCACGGCGTCACCACCGAGGATGAAGATGCACAGCAGCACGAGCAGTGTGGAGCAGGATGTCATGATTGTACGGCCCAGGGTGGAGTTGATCGACTTGTTGATTGTGGTGAAGAAGTCCTGTTTGGGATAGAGGGCTACGTTTTCACGCACACGGTCGAACACAACCACGGTATCGTTGATCTGATAACCGATAACGGTCAGGATGGCCGCTATGAACGTCTGGTCGATTTCCATCGCGAAGGGCAGAATGCCGTAGAAGAACGAGTAGAAGCCGATAATCGAGAAGGCTGTGAAAGCCACGGCTGCGAGAGCGCCCACCGAGAAGGCCACGTTGCGGAAACGCAGCAGGATGTAGAGGAACATCGCGATGAGGGCAATCGATACGGCGATATAGGCGGCGTCGCGCATGTCGTCGGCAACGGTAGGACCGACTTTCTGCGACGATACGATACCCTGGTTGGCGTCGGTCGTCGAGAATTCTTCGGGTGTCATGCCTTCGCGCAGGAAGGGTTTGAGGGCCTCGAAGAGTTTGTCGGTGATTTCGGTTTCGGTGTCCTGACGGTCGCTGTCAATCTTGTAGTTGGTCGAGATGCGCACCTGGTTGGAACTTTCGATTGTGATTACGGAAACCGAAGCGCCGGGGAACTGGGGAGCGATGGCCTCGCTGAGTTCGGAAGTCGAGACGGGCTGCTCGAACTTGACCACATAGTTGCGGCCGCCGGAGAAGTCGATACCCTGGTTCAGACCGCGTACGAACAGCGACACGACAACCAGCAGGATGAAGACAAGTGCGACGGAGAAACTGGTCTTGCGGGCGCCAAGGAAGTTGTAGTTGGCGTTCTGGAACATGTTGGACGACAGGCGGGTCGAGAATGTCTGGTTCTGGAAACTCTTTGCATTGGCAAACCAGTTGAAGAACAGGCGGCTGAGGAAGACTGCCGTGAAGAACGAGCAGATAAGGCCGATAATAAGGGTCGTTGCGAAGCCCTTGATGGGACCTGTACCGAAGAGCAGCAGGATGACACCGGTAATGATGGAGGTGAGGTTCGAGTCGAAGATGGCCGAGAAAGCGTTGCTGTAACCGTCGTCGAGAGCGGTGCGGACGTTCTTGCCGGCGCGGAGTTCTTCCTTGGTACGTTCGAAAATCAGCACGTTGGCGTCAACAGCCATACCGAGCGACAGCACGATACCGGCGATACCCGAGAGGGTCAGCACGGCCTGGAACGATGCCAGAATACCGATTGTGAAGAAGAGGTTGCAGATAAGGCAGAGGTTGGCAATCAGACCGGGAACGAAGCCGTAGAACACGCACATGAAAATCATGAGGAGCACCAGGGCAACGATGAACGAGATGAAACCGGACTGGATGGCCTGTGCGCCCAGCGACGGACCGATAACCATATCGCTGATGATATGTACCTTGGCATCCATCTTGCCGGATTTCAGCACGTTGCTGAGGTCCTTGGCTTCGTCGATGTCGAAATCGCCGGTAATCGACGACTGGCCGCCTTCGATTGCCGAGTTGACGTTGGGAGCGGAATAAACCTGGTCGTCGAGTACGATGGCAACCTGCTTGTTGATGTTGGCGGCGGTGATGCGGGCCCACTTGCGTGCGCCTTCGGGGTTCATGCGCATCGAGACTTCGTTACCGCGCAGGTTGTCGTAGTTGCTGGAAGCATCACTCACGGCGCTGCCGTCGAGTGCGGGCAGGCCGCCGGGTGCTTTCAGGGCATAGAGGGCGTAGCCGTAGTTAACCTCGGTGCCGTCTTCGGCCTTCTGTACCATGGGCTTGACGGCCCAGCGCAGTTTCAGGTCGGAGGGGAGGATGGATTTGGCCACTGGCGAGTTGACCAGTTTGTTGATCTGATCCATCATGCGGGCGTTCTCGGCATAGCCGACGGTCGCGCCGTAGCCGTTGCGTTGCAGCAGGGCTGCCAGCGGGGCGACGTTCACGGTGGAATCGTTCTGCAGGCGGCTTACCAGTGTCATGAAGGCATTGGAAAGTTCGCTTGCCTGATATGTTTCGTAGAATTCAAGGTTTGCCGAGCGCTGGAGCAGGTCGCGCACACGCTGATGGTCTTTCACGCCGGGGAGTTCGAGCAGAATCTGTCCGTCCTTTCCCTGGAGTACCTGGATGTTGGGCGAAACGACGCCGAACTGGTCGATACGGTTGCGCAGCACGTTGGTTGCGGAGTTGTCGACACGGTCCTTGACTTCGGCTTTCAGTTTGCCGCGGACGGCGTCGTCGCTGCTGCCGCTGTCGATAATACCCTGGAACACAACTGAGAAATCGGCTGCGGGTTTGCTCTGGCGGTAGGCGTCGACGAAGGCACCGACAAAGTCGTCGGTCTTGTGGTCGTCAACAAGCGCTTTTGCTGTGGTGATGGCGTTCTCGAAAACGGAGTCGGTCTTGCCGGTTTTCATCGAACGGAGCAGGTCGCCCATGTCGACCTGCAGGATGACGTTCATACCGCCCTTGAGGTCGAGGCCGAGGCCGACACCCCATTTGCGAACTTCGTTGAGGGTATAACCCAGATACACGGGCTTCTCGCCGAGCGAGTCCATGTAGTGCTTGTAAGCCTGGTTGTAGGCTGCATCGTCGTTGTCGCCCGAGAGAGTCAGCGCATAGGTCTTGGCCTCGTTCTCGTGTTTGTTCGACACGAAGGTGAACGAGAGGTAGAACAGACATACGATGACCAAGAAAATAGCGATAACACCGGCGACGATGCTTCCTAAATTTCCTTTGCTTTGCATGAAATGTATGGTTTAAATTTGTTAATTAATTAATTCAAAGATTTTCGGCTTGCAAATATAGCGTTTTTTCTTCAAAGAATGGACTTATTGTTACAAAAAAACGTTTTCAGTCGTATATTTGGGGTGTTTGCGCGGGTTAGTACGGATTTTCCCGCAGGGTTGAGATGATTTTTGCGGCGCGTCCGGGCGCCTGTTTCTGCGGATAATTTTTCATGGTGCGGGGAGGGTGTGTATCTGAAAAAATGAAAGTGCGCTACTTCACAGTAACGCACCTCCCTCATAACCAAAATTCAA
>CAJJOO010000202.1 GCA_905193395.1 uncultured Porphyromonadaceae bacterium | reverse complement strand
TGAGGGCGGCTAGGGAGTCAAACTTTATTTGCCTTCGGCGGGGGTGCCGCCCTGTTTCTTGCGGCGGTAAAAGTGACGCTTCTTCCTTTGAACCGGAGCCGGAGAATCAGTGGCAGTGGCCGGGGTAGGGGGCGCGGCGGCAGTCTGAGTGGCCTTGTCTGCGGGCTGATTGGCTTTGTCGGATGGCGTGCGATGGGAATCTTTACGCGAGTCACGTGAAGGACGTTTGCCTTTGCGTCCCTGAGGTTTGGAGCCGCGTCCACCACCGCGCTTGCTGGAATCGGCGGAGTCGTAGGACGGGGTGGAGCCGAATTCGCGGGGAACATCCTCCTTGCGGACATTGTATCCGAGGAAGCGTTCGATATAATGGAATTTGGGGCGGTCACGGTCGCTGATGAAGGTGACGGCCTTTCCGTCGTTGTTGGCACGGGCCGTACGGCCGATGCGGTGAACATAATCCTCGGCCTCACGCGGAACGTCGAAGTTGACTACCATGGCGATGTCGTCGATGTCTATACCGCGGGCCACGATATCGGTGGCCACAAGGATGTCGACGCGGCCCGCGCGGAAATCGTTCATCACGGTCTCGCGGGCGGTCTGGTCGAGATCGCTGTGCATTTCGCCGGCATGCCACCCGGCCTTGCGCAGTTCGCGGGTCAGTTCCTTCACTTTCAGTTTCGAGGCAGCGAAGACAATGACGCGTTTGCTGTAAGTGGTTTTGAAAAGGTTTTTCAGCAGGGGAATCTTCTGGTTCTCGTAGCATACGATGGCCGACTGGTCAATCTTCTCCGTGGGTTTAGAGACGGCAATCTTCACCTCGACGGGGTCAATCAGAATGGTCTTGGCAAGTTGCTGAATCTTGTCGGGCATCGTGGCCGAGAACATCAGCGTCTGGCGCTCGCGCGGGAGTTTCGATGCAATCTGGAAGATATCGTCGTAGAAACCCATGTCGAGCATGCGGTCGGCCTCGTCAAGAACGAAAACGGAGACATGCGAAAGATCCACATAACCCATTTTCATGTGGGCCAGGAGGCGGCCGGGGGTAGCGATAACCACATCGGCACCCATTTTGAGGCCCTGCTGCTGGCGGGCGAAATCCTTTCCGTCGGTGCCGCCGTGGATAGCCACGCTGCTGATGGGAATGAAATAGGAAAAACCCTCGAACTGGCGGTCGATCTGCTGGGCGAGTTCGTGGGTGGGGACCATAATCACACAGCGTATGGCATTGCCGTCGCCTTTATCGCGGGCGAGAGTGTTGATTACCGGCAGCAGATAGGCGGCAGTCTTGCCCGTACCGGTCTGGGCGCAGGCTATGAGGTCGTGGCCATCGAGGACCACGTTGATGGCTTTTTCCTGGATGGGCGTACACTCCTCGAAATTCATATCGTCGAGTGCGTCGAGGACATCGTCTTCAAGGTCTAACTCGTCAAATCTCATTTCAAATTCTCATAAAGGGGTAAAAAGGGGGTCAATCGTCGCCGATATCGTCGAAATCGAAATCCCAGCCGTCGTCCGAGGCATAGGAGTCGGTGAAGCGGGCCAGTTCGCGGCCTTCACGCTTGGTGGGGCGTCCTAGGCCCTTGCGGCGGTCGACGAAGCCGGAGATGCGGACCACGTCGAGCAGGTCGAGTTGACTCTGCGGAGTGATGTTTTCGAGATATTCGGGGACAAGCCGCGCGCCGAGACGGTTCTGAGTCAGCGCTTTGACCCGGAAAGAGTAGGTAACGGGCGATTTGCGCACATGGACCGTGTCGCCGACATGAACCATGCGGGCTGGCTTCACGGGGTTAGTGTCGTCGTTCAGGGTCACGCGACCCTTTTTGCAGGCATCGGTTGCGACGGTCCGGGTCTTGTATATACGCATGGCCCAGAGCCACTTGTCTATTCTTACTTCGGATTCGGCCATGGCAGTTATTTGTTGTTGAACTTGCACATGGCCGCGGAAGCACCGGCCAGAATGTATTCCCGGACAGCCTCGACGGCCACATCAATTCTTGCGGGCAGTTCGCGCTGCTGCTCGGGCGTGAAACGTCCCAACACATAATCTATCTGACAGCCGCGGGGGAAATCATTGCCAAGCCCGAAACGCAGGCGTGCGTAATCGGTGGTGTGAAGCATTTCGGCAATGTTCTTGAGACCGTTATGTCCGGCGTCGCTGCCGCGGGTCTTGATGCGGATTGCGCCGAAGGGCAGGGCGATATCGTCTACAAGGACCAGGATATGGTCTGCGTCGATGTTCTCCTGCTGCATCCAGTATCGCACGGCATTGCCGCTGAGGTTCATGTATGTCGACGGCTTCAGGAGCACCAGTTGATGGTTCTTTAAGCGGCCGGTACCCACGTTGCCGTATCGGGCGGTGGAGAAAGAAATATTGGACGCCTCGGCAAAGGCGTCCAATATCATAAAACCGATGTTGTGACGGGTATTGGCGTATTCGGCGCCTATGTTACCTAATCCAACAATAAGTTCTTTCATTCAGATGGGGAATGTATTACTTTTCGGCGGCAGCGGCTGCACCACGGGCAGCGCGGGTCAGTTGCACGGCGCAGACAACGGCGTTCTTGGCGTTCATCAGTTCGAGTTTGTCGAAGTGGAGGTCGCCAACCTGCATCGTCTTGCCAAGGCCGAGATTATCGACATTGATTACGAGGCGTTCGGGGATATCGGTATAGATAGCCTTAACTTTCAGTTTCTTCATCGAGAGCGAGAGCTTACCACCGGCCTTGACACCTTCGGCGTGGCCTTCGAGGAGTACGGGAACCTCGATAACTACGGGCTTGGTGTCGTTTACCTCGAGGAGGTCGATGTGGAGGATGTTATCCTTCACGGGGTGGAACTGGATGTCCTTGAGGACAGCCATGCGCTTTTTGCCGTCGATGCTAAGGTTGATGGCAAAGATATCGGGCGAATAGACGAGTTTGCGGACAGCGTCGGCGCTGACAACGAGGTCGGTAGTGATGAGGCCCTTGTTGTTGCCGATTTCAACGAGTTTTTCGCCGGGGAGAAGAGCCTTGTCGTAGGGCAGTTCAACAACAGCGCCGCCGTTGAGGACAACGGGGATGAGGCCTTTTTCGCGGAGGGCCTTTGTAGCCTTCTTACCGAGGTCGGTACGAGGCGTAGCAGAAAGTTCAAATTCTTTCATTTTCAGATAATTAAATGTGTTACTCAAAATTAAGATTCATGCTTCTTAATTTCCCATCACACGGGATGCCTAAAAAGCGCTGCAAAATTACAAAAATCTTGGGAGAAATGCAAGTAAAAATGAGAGCGTTTCAAGGTGTTGCGTAAGAAGGGGGAAAGAAGGGGGAGGCGAACAGGAGGGACAGGAGTGTGAAGGGGTGGGGTGTTAATTACGGCGGAGGGTGCGGAAACTGTCGAAGCAGAAGTATGTCAGGAAAACGATTGAGAAGAGTTCAAACCAGGCCCGTCCGGAGGCAGGATTCATGGCTACGTCCCATGCGCGTGCCACAATACAGGCGATACCCAGAATCATGAGGGCTAAATGTATGTTTCGCTTTACGCGGTTGCTGACTTTCATATTACAATAATTATACGGCAAAATTAATAATTTTTGGTGAATTAGCAGGAGATGAGGCGGGGGAAATTGGTTCCGCACCTGCAGAGGTGGTACCATTCCATGCAAAACCATTTATTTGGAGTGGGTATAAAAAAAGGGGACTTTCGCAAAACAAGAAATCGAAAGTCCCCCGGTTTTTATTGAGAGTCTGATTCTTTACTGCAAGTATAGACTCTCCGGGCCTTGAGCGGTGTCCTGCGGGGCCCCAATCCCACAGGATGCGGCTCGTGCGGTCCATCCCCGGACCGGACAGCGCGGGATGGCCTCTTGGTGCCCTTGCGACGCGCTGTCG
>CAJJOO010000201.1 GCA_905193395.1 uncultured Porphyromonadaceae bacterium | reverse complement strand
AAAGCTGCATGATGCCGTAGATCATAGCTTCGGGACGGGGCGGACAGCCTGGTACGAACACGTCGACGGGGACGATGTCCTCGATGCCCTTTGCCACGTGGTAACTCTTGCGGAAGGGGCCGCCGGAGATAGCGCAACTGCCGCAGGCAATGACGTATTTGGGTTCGGCCAACTGGTCGTAGAGGCGGCGGAACACGGGCACCATGCGGTGGACGATGGTACCGGCCACCATCATGAAGTCGGCCTGACGGGGCGACGAACGGGCGACTTCCCATCCGAAGCGGGCCATATCGAAGCGGGCAGCGCCGAGCGACACGAATTCGATGCCGCAGCAACTGGTGGCGAAGGTCAGTGGCCACAGCGAATTTGCACGGCCCCAGTTTATAAGTTTGTCGAACGAGCCTACGATGACATTTGTACCGCTCTCCTGGATTTCCTTGACGAGTTGTTCAATATACTCGTTATCCTTGAATGCCGAATACGGCATCGACTTGCAGGTTACTTCCATTGGAGCGCTCCTTTCCGCCAGGCATAAACGAGGCCCAGCACCAAGACGGCGAAGAATACGGCGATGCTCAGCAGACCGGCGGTGCCGAGGTCACGCATCACTACGGCCCAGGGCATCAGGAAGACGGTTTCCACATCGAACATCAGGAACAGGATGGCAAACAGGTAATAACCCACGTGAAACTGCGACATGCTCTCGCCGCGTGTAGGGATACCACATTCGTAAGCCTCACCCTTCTGAGGGTTGAACGAGCGGGGCGAGATGAGTCCGGCAATCCACATTGCCAGAGCGACAAGCGCCGCGCCCGTCAGCAGTGCCGTTATTGCCAGCACTCCGCTGTTTTGAATTCCAAAAATGGCTAAGGTTGTCATATAATAATATAAAAACGTTTTCATGCAGAAAGGCCGGCACCCGGTCCGCGACTACCTCCGCAGATACCGTCGCCGCATATGTTTACGCCTGATATGCGTGTCGTTGGCCTCTGTGGAGCATGCGCCGCAGGCGGTGGATGCCCGTTTTTCCGACTGCAAAGATAATTAATTATTTCTAAACAGCGCCCACCAACGGCAAGATTTTTTGATTTTGCACAGCGCAGACAAGTGCGGGATTTTTGATTTTGCCGGATATTGCCAAAATGCCTAACTTTGCGGCATGATTCTGTTTCCAAATGCCAAAATCAACCTGGGACTGGCCGTGACGGCACGGCGTCCCGACGGCTATCACGAACTGAACACGGTGATGGCACCGGCCGGATGGTGCGACGTGCTCGAGATCGTGCCCTCGCGCAACGGCCGACATACGCTCGACGTCACCGGCCGCGTGGTGGACTGTCCGCCCGAAAAGAACCTTGTTTTCAAGGCTCTGCGTGCCGTCGAGGCCGTGACAGGGCCGCTGCCGCCGGTCGAAATCCATCTCGAAAAGATTATCCCCGACGGAGCCGGACTGGGCGGGGGCAGCGCTGATGCCGCCTTCACCATCCGCGGCCTCAACGACCTGCTGTCGCTGGGTCTCGACCGCCGTGAAATGGAAGGTATAGCCGCCCGCGTCGGCGCCGACTGCCCCTTCTTCATCGGCAACACGCCGGCCGTCTGCACCGGTACCGGTACCGACATCTCGCCGCTGGACTTCGGGTTGCCAGAAGGCATGACGCTGGTAATCGCCAAGCCGCGCGTGGCCGCGGTATCCACTGCCGAAGCATACAGCCGTATCGTCCCAGAGGTGCCTGCCGAGATGCCTTCCGAGGTTCTGGCGCTGCCGCCGCGGATGTGGTGCCGACGGCTGGTGAACGACTTCGAAAGGTCCATCTTCCCCCTGGTGCCCCAGGTGGCCCGTGTCAAGGAACGCATGTACGCCGCCGGCGCGACATACGCCTCGATGAGCGGTTCCGGCGCAGCCGTCTACGGAATCTTCGATGATGACAATTTGGCACAGGCCGCGGCAGCCTCGATGACAGACTGCGACACCTGGACCGGCCCCCTCGGCACCCTTTGAACGATATTTACACATAATTGTTATAAAGCAAAGGGCCGGATTGTCCGCACGACAAATTCTGGCAACGTTTTTGCTTTATACTTTCCAAGACATATCAATTACCAAGCCATGAGTCAGAAAAACAAACATAACCCCGAGAAAGACATAGAACCGCAGGATGCTCCCGAAATCGCTGACGTCCTGGATGATACCACTGCCGACACCGCTGTGGCCGACGTGACCGAAAGCGAAGCCGAAGGCCTCATTGCCAAGGTCGACGAACTGCAGGCCGCACTCGAGAAGGAAAAGAAGGAATATCTGTTCCTCCGCGCCGATTTCGACAATTACCGCAAGCGCATGCTCAAGGACCGCGAGGAACTGCTGCGCAACGCCGGCGAGAAAGTCCTGGCCGGCCTGCTGCCAATTGTCGACGACTTCGAACGCGGGCTCGACGCCACCAAGAATGTGGACAATGCCGAAGCCGTGCGCGAAGGCATGGAACTGATTTACAACAAACTCATCAAATTCCTGGCCGACAACGGCGTGAAGCCCATGGAATCCACCGGAGCCGACTTCGACGCCGATTTCCACGAGGCCATCGCCACAATCCCGTCCCCCAGCCCCGAACTCAAAGGCAAGGTCGTCGACACCACCCAGCGCGGCTATATGATAAACGACAAGGTTCTGCGCCACGCCAAGGTGGCCGTTGGCGAATAATACACATCAATGTCCGAAATGGAAAACAAACGCGATTACTACGAAGTCCTCGGCGTGAGCAAGACCGCCACTGCCGATGAAATAAAGAAGGCCTACCGCAAGATGGCCATCAAATATCACCCGGACAAAAATCCGGGCGACAAGGAGGCCGAGGAGAAATTCAAGGAGGCCGCCGAGGCCTACGACGTGCTGTCCAACGCCGACAAACGCGCCAAATACGACCAGTTCGGCCATTCGATGGGTCCGCAGGGATTCGGAGGTGCCGATTTCGGCGGCGGATTCCATGCCGGCGGCTTCACCATGGAGGACATTTTCTCGCAGTTCGGCGACATCTTCGGCGGACGGTTCTCGAACATGGGCGGATTCGGCAGCGCCGCCGGACAGCGCCGCCAGTCTCGCCAGCGCCGCGGTTCCGACCTGCGCATCCGCGTGAAACTGACCCTCGAGGAAATCGCCAACGGCGCCTCGAAAAACCTCAAGATACCCACCTTCGTTCCTTGCGAACACTGCAAGGGCACGGGAGCGGCCGACGGCACCGCCTTCGCCACCTGCAACACCTGCCACGGTACCGGAACGGTAATCGAACAGGTGCAGAGTTTCTTCGGCGTACAGCAGGAGCGCGTCACATGCCCCACCTGCGAAGGCTCCGGAAAGGTCATCACCGAACGTTGTAAATATTGCAACGGCGAGGGCGTCGTGCGCCGCGACGAGCAGGTGGCCTTCAACATTCCTGCCGGCGTCTCCGACGGCATGACCCTCACCGTCCGCGGCAAGGGCAACGCACCCCGCCACGGCGGCGTCCGCGGCAACCTGCTGGTTGTCATTGAGGAACTGAAAGACCCCGAACTGATCCGCGACGGCAACGACATCATCTACAACCTGATGCTCGACCTGCCAACCGCCATCCTGGGCGGTTCGGTCGAGGTGCCCACCATCGGCGGACGGGCACGCCTGAAAATCGCCCCCGGAACACAGCCCGGGAAGGTGCTGAGAATGCGCGGCAAGGGCGTGCCGAGTTACGAACAGCCTTCGGTACGCGGCGACGAACTGGTGAACGTGATGGTCTATATCCCCGAAAAACTCACCGACGAGCAGCGCAAGGCCGTCGAAAGCATGCAGGGCGACCCCAACATGACTCCCGGCGAAGACGAGAAAAAACGCATATTCTCGAAACTGAAACACATTTTCGAGTAACCCCACCCTTAGTGCCC
>CAJJOO010000200.1 GCA_905193395.1 uncultured Porphyromonadaceae bacterium | reverse complement strand
CATGGTGAGGAGATTATTAAGGTTATTATTTCGGTCTGCGGCAAAGTTACAATAATTATTTGTAAGCGACGAAAAAAGGTCCGGCACTTTTTCGGCGCCGGACCTTTTGAGGATGGATGTCCGTGATTATCGAATCTGAACTTTCTTTGCTCCGTCGGGGGTGACAATCAGGTAGATGCCGGCCGAGGGGAGTGTCAACGTGGAGGCGTTGGTGGCGTTCGCAACCTTGCGGCCCGTGAGGTCGAAGGCTGAGATGAATTCAACGGGGGCGTTGAAGTGGACGCTGCGTCCGATAATCCGCATGCTTTCCATATCTGCGGTTACGTCGGTGACACCGATGGTCGTTTTAAGGAACGAGTAAGCGGCCAGACCGTTGCCGGGAACGTAAATATAAATGCGATAACTGCCGTCGTGCCATTCTATATCCACGGGAGCGGAGAATGTAGTGGAGTTGACGTTGCCAAGGGTTCCCTCGGGGAAATTGTACAACTTGAGGCCGGAACTAAGGGGATGAGTGCCCATTGCGCCTGCGATGTTGAACGTAAAGCCGTTGTTCTCGTGGCTCGAAGATACGTAGACCAGATAATTAAATGTGTAAATTTTCAGGTTCTTCATGCCGTTCGACGAGGTGTTTGTGACGGCAGTTTCTGCGGTTGCTGCGGGCCAGTCGAGGGCTTTGCCGGTGGTGATGTCGTAGAGGGTGGGGGCAGTGGAGCCGCCATCGATATAGAACTGCGTCTCGCTGATGGGCAGCACGCGCGGGGCGATGCCGAAGTTGTCGGTGCCCAGCGGATAAGTGGTCGTCACGGTCAGCGTCTTGGTTTCGTCAACGGCACCGTCCTTGATGTGCCAGCGGTAGGCTACGTTACTCGAGGCAACGGCTGCGAATACATAGAAGTCGCCTTTCTTCACATCGCCCCATACAGCGCAGTGGTCTACACGTCCGGGATCTTTGGCGGAAATCGAGGCTACTTCGGTCAATTTTCCGTCGTTGAGGTCAACCAGATGAATCAGCAGGGGCTGGGTAGCGATGTTCAGGGTAAGGTTGGAGATGCACACATTTCCGGCATTGTCCTTCAGCAGGTCGTTGCAGGGCAGATAGCCAGTGCGGCCGTCCTCGGAAAGAGGCAGGTCGAATTCATGCTCGCCGGTATTGATGTTGTAGGCGCTCAGGAACAGGTCGGCTGTCGACGACTGGGCTGAGCGGCCGGACAGGTATACGTATCCGTCCTTGACTGCCATGCCGCGCTGGCGCAGGCCGTTCTCCTCGGTGGGGAAGTTTTCGAAGCCGTCCTTTACGCTGCGCATCCACAGATTGACGAGTTCGTAGCCGGGGGTACCGCCGTTGTTATAATCATGGGGGTCCTTCATGATTGTGTAGCCTTCCTCGTAGTTGCCGGTGGGGCGCGAGTCGGTCACGAAAGTGAACACCTCGGACTGTTTGCCCTGGCAGTCGGGCTGTGTGGTGGTGATGCGCCAGTAGTATGTGGTGTTGCCGCGCAGGGTAGCCAGATCGGCAACATATTCTGTGGTGGTCAGTCCGGATTTGCTGATGACGATATGTGCGAAATCAGCGTCGGCGGCGATTTCAAGGTCGTAGACGGCATTTGCGACCGGTTTCCACGAGAAGGTGGCATTGATGTCGGCCTTGGCGCCGTTGGCGGGCGTCAGCAGTGTGGTTGCCTCCGAAGGCTTGGTGGAGTAGCCGATAAGGGCGGGTACGGATTCGTTGCCGTAGCCGTCGTAAACGCACACGGCATAGTAGTATCGCGAGGTCTTGTCTGCGGGAATTGCGAACGAGGTGGAGTAACTTACTCCGGCCAGATATTCGCCCTTGATGCCGTCGCCGTCGGCGGCCATGGCGTTTTCGATAGCCACCGAACTGGGAATTGCATAGACAGAATAGCGGATGATGGAATTATCGCGGGCGCCTTTCACTGCGTCCCATGCAAGATCAGAGCCTGAACGGCGGGCATTGGCCGGGGCGGAATATACGGGACATTCCTTCCAGTCGATTACGGGAACGAGCGATTTATTCTGATATACGTTGGCTTCCAGGTAATCGCCCAGGCCGCGTGTGCCTTGGCCGGGATTTGTACCGTCGATATATTTGGTCGAATAGTAGATTGAACCCTGGGTTTCGTTGGTGCAACTGCTGCGGTGCAAGTTGACCTGCTTGGCCACGTCGGCCCAGTTTGCCGTGCTGTTGTCACTGTCGAGCATCGAAATGGAGTGCGAGGCATAGAAGTGGCGTCCGAAATGCTCCGATACCAGGGACCACCATTTGGTGAGCGGCTCGAAAGGCGCGGTGGCGTGCGTGGTCTTCCAGTACAACTGCGGCGAGATGAAATCCACCGCACCGTCGGCGAGCCACGCAACCGGGTCGCTGAAAATGGTGTTGTACTGCCAGTCGCCCGAGGGCACGGGCACTCCGGGCAGACCATAGGACGGAGCCGAAGTACCGGCTACACCGGCCGGCGAGATACCGAAACGCATGTCGGGACGGTCGACCTGGATGTTGTCATAGATTTCCTTCATGAAACGGTTCACGTTGTCACGGCGCCAGTCGCCGATGCTCATGGTCGTGCCCGACTGTTTGTAGAGTTGATAGTCGTCAGCCGAACTGTTCTGCGGGATACCGTCCGGATAGAAATAATCGTCAAACAGGATACCGTCGATTTTATAGTTGGTGTAAATTTCGCGGATTACGCGCATGATGTGTGCGCGTGCCTCGGGAAGGGCGGGGTTGAAGACAATTCTGTCGCCATATTGCAGCAGCCAGCCTTTTTCCTGCCACTCTCGGTCGAAATCGGTGTTGTAGACCTTGCCGCTGGAACTCTCGCGATAGGGGTTCACCCAGGCGTAACATTCCATACCGCGTTTGTGACATTCCTCGACGACCCATTCCAGGGGGTCCCATCCGGGATCCTTGCCTCGTGTGCCGGAAATGGCGGAACTCCAGGGTTCGTAACTCGAGCGGTACATAGCGTCGGCCATGCCGCGCACCTGGAAGCAGACACCGGTGAAATTGTGCTTGGCCAGATTGTCAAGATAGTGGGTCATCTGTGATTTGGCACGAGTCTGATTGGTAGACGACGGCCAGTCGATAGCCCAAACGGTAGTCAGCCATGTCGAGCGGATTTCACGCTTCGGCGACTGTGCCCAGCCCAATGTCGATGCCATCGCGGCAAGCAACAGGGCTGAAAGAATTCGACGGATTTTCATGTTGTTTTATTGATTTATGGATTAGATTCAAATATCCGGCCCGAAGGCCCTTGTTTCTCGGCTACAAAGTTAATAAAAGTCCGCAAAATCCACAATAGCGCCCGGCTGGCAACAATTTGCGGCAATCGGTGTTTGCGGAGACCTCGGAGCACTGCCTTCGGCAATATTATGCTTGCCGGAGTGGGACGCCTGAATCATCTGGTCGGCGGTTCTGACTCCATGTTTAAGTTCAAATCAACGTTTAATAAAAATGTATGTGATATACACGGAGTTTGCTGTAATAATCTATTTGCAGGATAAAATATTTTATAGGAGACAGATATTGTGACGAAGTCTGACATAGACCTGATTATAATGTTTTATTAACTAACCAATATCCATTTTTATTGCTGCCCTTACGCTCAATCCAAGCGGACGCTTTCATTTTTGCGAGAATTTTCTTGACGCTGCTTTCCGAAATGCCGATATTTTGGGCAAGTTCAACTCGTGTCATGTGTGGATTTTCTGTGAGAAGTCTCAGCACTCGCAGTTCCGATTTATTGGGTACTTTATTGGGTATTTTATTGGGTACTTCAAAAAGGATAGTCTTTTTAAGAGTTTTTAGAATCTCACCGAGCATAAAGTCAACAAAGGGGCCGGATTGTCCTTCGGCAGTCGATTTGGCAATTGCCTCGTAATATTCCTGCTGGT
>CAJJOO010000199.1 GCA_905193395.1 uncultured Porphyromonadaceae bacterium | reverse complement strand
AGCGTCAGGGAACCGTGCTTGCCGGATTCGCCCTCGAAACCGAGGACGCCGAGGAACATGCCTGCGCGAAACTCCGCCGCAAGAACCTGGATATGATTGTGGTGAATTCCCTGGCCGATGCCGGCGCCGGCTTCGCCACCGATACCAACAAGGTGACAATCCTCTATGCCGACGGCCGCCGTCCGTCGCAATTCCCGCTCAAAAGCAAGGCCGCCGTCGCGGCCGATATATTCGACTCAATTTCAAGCCTATGATGAATAAAATCCGCATGGCCGCCATGGCGCTCGCTATCCTTTCAGCCGGAGCCTTCGCTTCGGCCCAGGAACTGAACTGCGAGGTTGAATTCAACACCGACCAGATTTCGGGCACCAACAAATCGGTGTTCGAGACCCTGCGCGAGGCTGTCAGCGAATATATGAACACCACGGTCTTCACGCCGGCTCAGTTCGGCGCCAACGAGAAAATCGAGTGCCGCCTGTTTTTCACCATCAAGGAATATGACGACGCCGGTACCATAAAGGGCGACCTCCAGGTGCAGTCCATGCGTCCGGTCTACAACAGTTCCTACACCACTACACTGATCAATTTCAAGGATTCCAAAATCGATTTCACATATCGCGAGGGCGAACCGCTGACTTTCACCGTCAATTCAATGGAAAGCCAGTTGACGGCAATCCTCAACTTTTATGCCTACCTGATTCTGGCGGTCGATTTCGATTCTTTCGCACCCAACGGCGGCGACCCCTTCTGGGAACGTCTCAAAATGATAGTGCAGATGGCCCAGTCGTCCGGCGAAATCGGGTGGAAAGCCTTCGAGGACACCAAGAACCGCAGCGCCGTGCTGACCGCCTTCACCGAAGGCCGCGGAGGCGAGGCTATCCGCCGGATGATTTATGATTACCACCGTAACGGACTGGACCAGATGGCTTTGTCGCCCGACAAGGGCCGCGCCGCCATCACCGCGTCGCTCGACGCCGTCGGCACCGTCTACGGCCTCCAGCCCATGTCGGTGTTCCTGTCGATGTTCAAGGATGCCAAGATGGGCGAACTGGTCAACGTCTATTCGAAGGCTCCGGCCGAGGAGCGCACTAAGGTCTACAACCTGCTCCAGCCTATCTATCCGGCCGAGGAGACCCAACTGATCCAGATTAAAAACGGACAAGAGAAATGATTACCGACCTGCGCATAAACAATTATGCCCTGATACGGGAACTTGAACTCCGGCCCGGAGCCGGACTCAATATCATCACCGGCGAAACCGGTGCCGGCAAGTCCATTATCATGGGCGCTCTGGGAATGCTCCGCGGCACACGCGCCGACCTTTCCGGCATACGCAACGCAGCCGGGAAATCGGTGGTAGAGGCGGAATTCAGCCTCGACGGCGCCACGGCGGCTTCGTTGCGTCCGGTACTGGATGCAGCCGGAGTGCCCGTCGACGGCGATATCTGCCTGTTGCGACGTGAAATAAGCCCCGGCGGACGCTCACGCGCCTTTGTCAACGATTCTCCGGTGACGCTGGATGTGATGCGTTCTGTCTCCGACATGCTTGTTGACATCCATTCCCAGCACAAGAATCTGCAACTGGCCGACCCGGAGTTTCAACTGACAGTCCTCGACACCATTGCCGGAAACGAGGCTTTGTTGGAACGCTACGGTCATATTTATGCCGATTACCGTGCGGCCCTGAAACGTTTCAGCGACGCACGAAACGAAATAGAGGAAACGCGCCGCGACGCCGACTATTTGCGCTATAAACTTGACGAACTGAACGCTGCGGCGCTCGAAGAAGGCGAGGATGCCGAACTGGAAATCCGCTTCGCCGAAATGTCCGAGGCCCGCGACAGCGCCGAATGTTGGGAAAAGGCCGATGCCGCCCTGTCGGCATCCGATTCCGGCGCCGCCGACCTGGTTGTGGCTGCTGCCGAGGCGCTTTCCTCGCTCGGTAACGATACCGTGGCCGCCGACCTGGCCGCCCGCCTGCGTGCCGTCGAGGTGGAACTGCGCGATATCGCTGACACGGTTTCTGCCCGTGCCGGCCTGGAGGCTGCCTCGCCCGAGTCCCTCGCAGCCGTCGAGGACCGGATAGCCCTGCTCAACGGCCTCAAATCCAAATACAGCGCGGCGGATGTCAACGCGCTGATTGCAATCCGCGACTCCCTGTCCGGCCGTCTGCAACGCCTGGCTGATGCGGAAATCACCCTGCGCGACCTGGAACTGGCCGCGCGCAACCTGAAAAAACAGGCTCTGGAAGCCGCTGCCGAACTTTCGACCCGTCGCTCCGAGGCCGCAAGGTATCTTACCGACAGGCTGCTGGAAACGGCATCGTCCCTGGGGTTGCGCAACATGGCCGCGGAAATCTCGCTGACTACCGGCAAACTGAATCCCCGCGGAACCGGCACTGTCGAATTCCTGTTCCGCTTCAACAAGAATCAGCCGCTGCAACCTATCGGCGCCACCGCTTCCGGAGGCGAAATCTCGCGCGTGATGCTGGTGTTGAAAGCGATTCTGGCCGGGCGCATAGATCTGCCCACAATCATATTCGATGAAATAGACACCGGCGTGTCGGGCGACGTAGCCTCGCGCATGGGTGCCCTGATGAAACGCATATCGGCCGATATCCAGGTGATTGCCATCACCCACCTGCCGGCCGTGGCCGCCTATGGCGACCGTCATTTCAAAGTGTCGAAACACGATACCGACGAGGCTACCGAGACATGCATAAGCCTCCTGGACGAGGGAGAGCGCCGCGCCGAACTGGCCCTGATGCTCGGCGGTGACCCCACTGACACCGCCGCTTTGGCCGCCGCCGATTCGCTGTTGCTGAAATCGGCCGAAACACAAACTAACGACAAATAACCAACAATGGAATCAAGCGACTACATATACGGCCTGCGTGCCATAATCGAGGCCATCCGCGAAGGCCGTCAGATTGACAAAGTGTTTATCAAAAAAGACCTTCAGGGCGACCTGGCGGCGCAACTGTTCGCCGAAATGCGCGAACACGGAATCCAGCCGCACCGTGTGCCGGTCGAGAAACTGAACCGCATGTGCCGCCGCAACCATCAGGGGGCCATCGCAATGATTGCCGCCGTGCCGTATCACAATCTGGGCAACCTCGTCGCCACGCTCTACGAGGACGGCGTGCTGCCCTTTATCGTGGTGCTGGATGGAATCACCGACGTTCGCAATTTCGGCGCAATTGCCCGTACGGCAGAGTGCTGTGGCGTGAACGGCATCGTGATTGCCGGCCGCGGCTCTGTGAGCGTCGGCGCCGATGCGGTGAAGACTTCGGCCGGAGCATTGATGTCTCTGCCGGTGTGCCGCGAGAATTCCCTGCCCTCGGCCGTGAAATTCCTGCGTGAAAGCGGATTCAAGGTCGTGGCTGTCAGTGAGAAAGCCGACGCCAACTATACACTGGCCGACTATACCGGTCCGGTGGCTCTGGTGATGGGCGCCGAGGATGTGGGTATTTCGCCTGCGGTGATGGACCTTTGCGACACGCGCGTGTCGATTCCTATGTTCGGCCATATAGGCTCGCTCAACGTCAGCGTGGCCGCAGGCGTGATGATGTACGAGGTTGTGCGTCAGCGTCTGAACGCCGACCTCGAAGTAATTTGACGTCTAAACGGCCCTCAGCCGCGTTTTTTTTGGATGTCAGTATTCGATTTTGTCCGGTTTTCCGGACCAGCGGCGGAAGGCCTTCAGTGCGTCGGCGCGCATGAAATGGTCGCAGCGGATTGAGCGCGCTTCCCGTGCCAGTTCCAGTTGGTCGTAGATAAACGAGTCGTCGAAATCAATGGCTTTGGCGTCGGCCTTGGTGTTGCCGTAGCAGATTCGGCTGAGACCGGCCCAGTAGATGGCGCTGAGGCACATGGGACAAGGCTCGCATGACGAATAGATTGTGCAGCCGTCCAGTT
>CAJJOO010000198.1 GCA_905193395.1 uncultured Porphyromonadaceae bacterium | reverse complement strand
AGACCGCTTCGGGGCACACGCGCACCAGCCCCTCGAAGGCTCCGCGCGCCGTGTCGAACAGGGCGTATTTGAACAGTTGCCGGCTGGCACAGCGCGGCATGGCGTGAGTTATCCGCGTGTTGAAATCGGCCACGCGCTCGCCGCCGCCTATCACCAGACCGCCCAGGTCGGTGCGGCAGTGTTCGCCGGCATATTTCACAAAGAAATCGTTGCGCGACACGGCCCCACCCAGCGATATCGCCGTGGCGGTCACGTGGCTGCCCTCGCTCTGCACGATGCCCGTGACGGACGCGCGCGAGCAGTTGGCCGGCGATTCCTCCAGGTCGTAGAAATTACATTCGCTCCGCTCGCCGGCCGCGATTTCGACAACGCGGTCCGAAAGGCAGTCGTGCTGCTGCGCACCGGGATGGTCGCACACCAGCACGGTCAGCGCCGAGTCTGCTTCCATATCTATATGTATGCGCCGCGTGGCCAGCAGGGGCATCCCCGCCGCGAAGACCGACAGCACCCGCAGGGGCTTCTCAATCCTCACGCCGCGGCCCACACGGATATACACGCCGTCCTGCACGAACAGGTCGTTCAACGCCGCCATGGCATTGTCGGCGGGTATCGCACCATCGACGCCGGGCGTGTACAGACCCTTTCCGGCAGCCTCGGCCAGCGACATCACTGTCACCCCGGCCGGCAGGTCCGTGCCCTGCGGACGGTAATAAGTGTCGTTGACCAGCATCACTGTCGGTATCGCACCGCCGGGTATGGCGCAGGCGCTCAGCCGCCCGGGCAGGTTCCCGAGGCTGCGACGCTCGATGTTCATGCCGTAGTCGGGCGCGAACATTTCGTTGACCGACACCGCGGCATATCCTTCGTCACCGCGTTCGGGCAGCCGTCCGGCCGCCTCAAGCCGACGGAACGCAGACTCGCGGCCGGCGTTCAGTGCCGCCGGCGAATTGGCCTCGACCGTGGCCCGGTGGCTGCGGTACAGGTCCAGATATTGCGTCAGCGCGTTCATGATTCTTTCACCGCTTCGTTGTTGTCTACCATTTCCTTAATCCAGTCGTAGCCGCGCTCTTCCAGTTCCAGGGCCAGTTCCGGACCGCCGGAATACACTATCCGCCCCTTGTACAGCACATGCACGAAATCCGGGCGGATATAGTCCAGCAGCCTCTGGTAGTGGGTGATGACTATCGTGGCGTTCTCGCTACTTTTCAGGCGGTTCACGCCGTCGGCCACCACACGCAGCGCGTCGATGTCAAGGCCCGAGTCGGTCTCGTCCAGTATCGACAGCCGCGGTTCGAGCATCGCCATCTGGAATATCTCGTTGCGTTTCTTTTCGCCGCCCGAGAAGCCTTCGTTCACCGACCGCGACGCCAGTTTGTTATCCAGTTCCACGATGGCGCGTTTCTTGCGCATCAGTTTCAGGAACTCGCCGGCGCTCAGCGGCTCCTCGCCGTAATATTTGCGCTTGGCGTTCACGGCCGCGCGCATGAAGTTGACCATCGACACGCCCGGAATCTCCACCGGATACTGGAACGAAAGGAACAGGCCCTCGTGGCTGCGGTCCTCGGGTTTCAGCGCCAGCAGGTTCTTGCCGTGGAATATGGCCTCGCCGCCCGTAACGTGAAAGCGCGGGTCGCCGGCCAGCACGCCCGACAGCGTGCTCTTTCCGGCACCGTTCGGGCCCATGATGGCGTGTACCTCGCCGGGGCGCACCGTCAGGTCCACTCCGCGCAATATTTCCTTGTCGCCGATGCCGGCGTGCAGATTCTTTACTTGCAGTAATATGTTGTCCATTTTATGCTTGTGTTTTTGTCGGTTATAATTCGGCGCGTCCTCAGCCTATGCTGCCTTCGAGCGACAGTTCCAGCAGCCGCCGCGCCTCAACGGCGAATTCCATCGGCAGTTTGTTCATCACCTCGCGTGCATAGCCGTTCACTATCAGTCCCACGGCCTCCTCGGTCGGAATGCCGCGCTGGTTGCAGTAGAACAGTTGTTCTTCCGAGATTTTCGACGTCGTCGCCTCGTGTTCCACTACGGCCGTATCGTTCTGCACGTCCACGTATGGAAATGTATGCGCCCCGCAGTCGGGTCCCAGCAGCAGCGAGTCGCACTGCGTGTGGTTGCGCGCCCCTTCGGCCGACGCGGCAATCTTCACCAGGCCGCGGTAGGAATTCTCGCTCCGACCGGCCGATATGCCCTTCGACACTATCGTCGAACGCGTGTCGCGGCCTATGTGTATCATCTTCGTGCCGGTGTCGGCCTGCTGGCGGTTGCGCGTCAGCGCCACGGAATAGAATTCTCCGCTCGACCCGTTGCCTTTCAGCACGCACGAGGGGTATTTCCACGTTATGGCCGAGCCGGTCTCGACCTGCGTCCACGACAGTTTGCTGTAATCGCCGCGGCACAGGCCCCTCTTGGTCACGAAGTTGTAGATGCCTCCGCGGCCCTCGGCGTCGCCCGCATACCAGTTCTGCACGGTGCTGTATTTCACCTCCGCGCGGTCCTCGACCACGATTTCCACTATCGCGGCATGCAGTTGGTTCTCGTCGCGCATCGGCGCCGTGCAGCCTTCCAGGTAACTTACATACGAATCGTCGTCGGCCACAATCAGCGTGCGCTCGAACTGGCCCGTACCGCCCGCGTTTATGCGGAAATAGGTGCTCAGTTCTATCGGGCAGCGCACCCCCTTGGGGATATACACGAACGAACCGTCCGAGAACACCGCCGAATTGAGCGCCGCAAAGAAATTGTCGCGGTAACTCACCACCTTGCCCAGATATTTCCTCACCAGGTCGGGATAGTCGCGCACCGCCTCGGAAATCGGACAGAAAATGATGCCGCGCGAGGCCAGCGCCTCGCGGTGTGTCGTATGCACCGACACCGAGTCAAGCACCGCGTCGACGGCCATGCCGCTCAGCGCCTTCTGCTCCTGCAACGGGATTCCGAGGCGGTCGAACGTATCCAGCAGCGCCGGGTCGACCTCGTCAAGGCTTTTCGGACCCTCCTTGCGCCGCGGTTCGGCATAATAACTGATGTCCTGGAAATCTATCTCGGGTATGTCCAGGTGCGCCCACCGCGGCATTTTCAGCGTCTGCCAGTGGCGGAACGCCTCAAGCCGGAACTCCAGCAGCCACTCGGGCTCGCCCTTGCGCTCCGATATCAGGCGCACGGTCTCCTCGGTCAGGCCGCGGGGTATCACGTCCGTATCGATGTCGCTCACAAAACCATACTTGTAGTCGCTGCGGGCGGCATCGTCGATTATCTTGCGTTCGTTTTCGGATGTATTCTGCTTAAAATCCTCTGTATTCATTTTTTGTCAGGATGTTCTGTCGTATTAACGTCGTGGACGGCATCTTTGTTGGCCAGATCGTTCAGATAGCCCAATACGGCCGGCGCCAGACTCACTGTTGCGCTGCGCCAGGGCTTCGACGGCTCGCGCAGACGTGCGTCGTCGCCGCTCACCATCAGCACCAGGTTCAGGCCCAGGCTCAGCAGCAGGCCCCATTGAAGCACCTTGAACGCCGCGCCGGCCGCATGGTCGGCAACGCCCAGGCACAGAGCCCCGGCCGTGCGCTTCAGCACCCGTGCCAGGAGCCACACCGCCAGATAGGCTGCTATGAAGGCTATCAGATAGCCCGCGATGGTATCCGTCACGCTGTCGCCGCCTATGGCCGCCGACACCATGCCGCCGAACATTCGTGCGGCCGCAATGCCTGCAACAACGGCAATTATGGCCCCCGCCTGCGACACTATGCCGCGGTGCCAGCCTATTATCGCGCCCGCCACCACAACAGCGGCTATCAGCAAGTCAATCAGTATCATTATCGCCTCCTATATTTACCCCGGCCCGGGGCCGGTCTATTATCGACGCAAAGTTACAAAAAAAATCCATAACCCCCACCACCCGCCGGATCGCGGCCGGTCC
>CAJJOO010000197.1 GCA_905193395.1 uncultured Porphyromonadaceae bacterium | reverse complement strand
GTCGTCGGCGGGCACATAGATGGCCTGGACGGAGGTAATCGAACCGTTCTTGGTTGAGGTGATACGTTCCTGGAGCATACCCATTTCAGATGCCAGTGTGGGCTGATAACCCACTGCGGAGGGCATGCGGCCCAGAAGGGCAGACACCTCGGAACCGGCCTGCGTGAAACGGAAGATGTTGTCAATGAACAGCAGGATGTCCTTACCTCCTGCACCCTGGTCGCGGAACTGCTCGGCAACGGTCAGACCGGTGAGGGCTACGCGCAGACGTGCGCCCGGCGGCTCGTTCATCTGGCCGAAGACCAGGGCGGCCTGCGAGTCCTTCAGGTGATTGACGTCGACGTCGTGGAGGTTCCACTCGCCTTTTTCCATACCTTCCTTGAACTTGTCGCCATAGCGCATAACGCCGCTTTCAATCATTTCGCGGAGCAGGTCGTTACCCTCGCGGGTACGCTCGCCGACACCGGTGAAGACCGAGAAACCGTCGTGGCCCTTGGCGATGTTGTTGATAAGCTCCATGATGAGCACGGTCTTGCCCACGCCGGCGCCACCGAAGAGGCCGATTTTACCACCCTTGCTGTAAGGCTCGAGCAGGTCGATTACCTTGATACCGGTCGAGAGGATTTCGGTGCCGATTGTGAGGTCGTCGAACTCGGGGGCAGGCTGATGGATGGAGCGCAGGTTGCTGCGGTCGAGAGCAGGCAGGTTGTCGATGGGATTGCCGATAACATTCAGCAGACGGCCCTTGACCTGGTCGCCGGTGGGGATTGAGATGGGATGGCCGAGGTTCTTGACTTCGAGTCCGCGGCGGAGGCCGTCGGTGCTCTCCATGGCCACACAGCGCACGGTATCTTCGCCGATATGCTGTTCAACCTCAAGGATAAGTTCCGTGCCGTCCTCGCGGTCGATTTTGAGAGCCGTGTAGATGGGCGGGAGCATCACGGCGTCGCCTTCAAAGGCCACGTCGACCACAGGCCCGATTACCTGTGCAATTTTGCCGATTGAGTCGCTCATTGGATTATAGGTTGTTAGGAGGGTATAAGATTCGGAGATAGGAATATCAGAAATTGATTACCAGACCGCAACTGATGATTGTGACCATCAGCGCGAGGTTGAAGAGGTTGATGGGCAGGAGGTATTTCCATTCCAGCGAGAGCAACTGGTCGATACGCAGACGAGGGAATGTCCATTTGAACCAGATGATGATGAACGAGAGGGCGATAGCCTTGCCGATGAACCAGATGGGAGTGGGAATGCAGTCCATCACCATGTTGAAGCCGTCCCAGCCGGTGATGTGGAAGGGCATCCAGCCGCCGAAGAAGAGCAACGTAGCCACGCCGGAGACGATGAAGAGGTTCAGGTACTCGGCCAGATAGAAGAAGCCGAAGTGGATACCGGAATACTCGGTGTGGTAACCGGCGGTAAGCTCGCTCTCGGCCTCGGGAAGGTCGAAGGGGCCGCGGTTGGTCTCGGCCGTACCTGCAATCATATAAATAATGAAAGCGATAACGGCGGCGACGTGGCCCTGGAGGATGAACCAGGTGTTCTGCTGGGCCAGGACGATGTCGGTGATGCTCATGCTGCCGGCCAGGCAGACCATGGTCACGACGCAGAGGCCGATGGAGAGTTCGTAACTAACCATCTGCGCGCCGGAACGGAGGGCGCCGATGAGGGTGAACTTGTTGTTCGAAGACCAGCCGGCCAGCAGGATACCGAGCACGCCGATCGACGAGCAAGCAATCAAGAAGAAGATGCCGATGTTGAAGTCGATAATCTGCAGTCCGTCGCCCCAGGGCAGCACGGCGAAACAGAGCATCGAGGCGATGATTACCAGGTAGGGGGCCAGGGCAAACAGGAACTTGTCGATATGATTCAGATGGATAAGTTCCTTGATGAGAATCTTGAACATATCGGCGAAACTCTGCAGCAGACCCCAGGGACCGACGCGGTTGGGGCCGAGGCGGCACTGGAAGGCGGCGCAGACCTTGCGCTCGAAATAGATATAGAACAGGGCCAGCAGGGCGTAGAGCAGGAGCAGGCCGACGCCGATAAGCACACATTCGACCGTGGTGGTGAGCCATCCGGGCATGAAACTCATCAGAAAGTCGTGGATGGGTCCGGTGATTCTTGCGAAGTCAAAGATATGGGTGTCTTGCAATGTTTCCATAGGGATTTATTACGGTTGAGCGTGTTGTTAACGGTCCATATCGGGGACAATATAATCGAGAGAGCCGCCGATGGTAATGAGGTCGGCGATTTTGTTGCCGCGTGTCAGGTGGTCAACGACCGATGCAAGCTGGATGCAGGGGGTTGCCAGTTTGAGGCGGTAGGGCTTGGTGGTGCCGTCGCTTTCGAGGTAAACGCCGAAAGCGCCGCGGCAGCCCTCGACCAACTGGAACCAGGAACCCTTGGGCAGTTTCAGCACCTTGGGAACCTTGACGCAGTATTCGCCTTCGGGGATATTGTCGACGAGTTGCTCGAGAATCCGGGCGCTCTGCACCATTTCGTCCATACGGGCCTTGAAACGGGCCATGGAGTCGCCTTCGTGGCGCACCACTTCGTCGAACTGGAGTTCGTCGTAGATTGAATAGGGGCGGAGTTTGCGCATGTCGCAGGCCCAGCCCGAGGCACGTCCGGCAGGTCCGGTGACGCCCCACTGGATTGCATCCTCGCGTGTCAGCACGCCGACGCCTTCCATACGGTTGCGGGCAATCACATTGCCGGTGAATATCTTGTTGTATTCCTTGATGTTGGCGGGTAGGACGGCCAGCAGGTCCTTCACGTCCTTCTGGAAGTCGGGGGCGATGTCCTGCATTACGCCGCCGATGCAGGCGTAGTTGAATGTCATGCGGGCGCCGCAGGTCTTCTCGAAGATGTCCAGAATCTGTTCGCGCACGCGGAGGGTATAGAACAGCATCGTGGTGGCGCCGAGGTCCATGCAGTATGTGCCCATGAACAGGCAGTGGGAGGCGATGCGCGACAGTTCGTCCATCATCACGCGGATCACCTGGGCACGACGGCTCACCTCGATACCAGCGGCTTTCTCATAGAGCAGCGACAGGCCGTGGTGGTAGATCTGGCCGGAGAAGTAGTCCAGACGGTCCATGAAGTGGAGTGTCTGGGGATACTGCAATGTCTCGCAGAGTTTTTCGACGCCGCGGTGGATGTAGCCCATGTAGACGTCGATTTTCTTGATGGTCTCGCCGTCGACGGCAGTGCGGAAACGGAGCACGCCGTGGGTGGCGGGGTGCTGCGGGCCGATATTGACGACAAAATCGTCAGGCTCGAAGATGCGGCGCTGGGTTTTGACCACCTTGCCGTCCTCTTCCTTATATACATCGGTGAAATCGGTCTGGCGTTCGTTGGCGATGGAAACAGGATTGAGCGAGGGGTCCTCGTCGTAGTCCTTACGCAGGGGATAGCCTTTCCAGTCGATGTTCAGGAACAGGCGGCGCATATCCTGGTTGTTGATGAATATGATGCCGAAGTAATCGTATACTTCGCGTTCGTAGATTTCAGCGATACGCCATAAATCGGCCACGGAGTGCAGGTAGGGGGTGTCGCGGTCGGGACCGGCCTTGACGGAGACCGACATCATGGAGTTGTGACGTGTCGACATCAGATAGTAGACACAGCCCAGCGAGTCGACCCAATCCATACCCACGATGGTGACAAGATAGTCCATAGCCACCTCGGGGTCGTCGCGGAGTGTGCGAGCCACGTCGTGCCAGTCGGCATCGGGCACCGTGACGGAGAGGTTGCCCGAACCGTCGGTGGCGACGGGTGCGTCGGGGAGCAGTTTGGCAATCTTTTCCTGTAAATTAGCCATAGGATGTTTTATGATTGGTTTAGGCTTTTATTTATTCAACATTCTCCCTCGACGGGGTGATTCTTGAGAAATTCCTTGCGGTCCTCCTGGCGGTTGATGCCGCCGAAGAATTTT
>CAJJOO010000196.1 GCA_905193395.1 uncultured Porphyromonadaceae bacterium | reverse complement strand
AGGGCCAGGGTGGCTATCAGCCCCGTCAGGGCGGCTATCAGCAGCGCAACCAGGGCCAGGGTGGCTATCAGCCCCGTCAGGGCGGCTATCAGCAGCGCAACCAGGGTCAGCGCCGCCAGCAGCAGGGCCAGAACGGCATGTTCGCAGCCCGCGGCAAGAAGTTCACCCCGCGTCCCAAACGCATCGAATATGAAATGCCTATTCCTGATCCCAACGAACAGATCCGCCTGAACAAGTTCATGAGCAATGCAGGAATCTGTTCGCGCCGCGAGGCCGACGAATTCATCCAGCAGGGTCTGGTGAAGGTCAACGGCAAGGTGGTCACCGAACTCGGCACCAAAATCACCCACAGCGACGTTGTGGAATACGATGAAAAGGTACTGGCACTCGAAAGCAAGTGCTACATCCTGCTCAACAAGCCCAAGGACTGTGTCACCACCAGCGAGGACCCGCAGGACCGCACCACCGTCATGGACCTGGTGAAAGGCGCCTGCACCGAACGCATCTATCCCGTCGGACGTCTTGACCGCAACACCACCGGCGTGCTGCTGCTCACCAACGACGGCGACCTGGCATCCAAACTCACACACCCGAAATACGTCAAGAAGAAAATCTACCACGTATGGTGCGACAAGGACATCTCCGAGGAGGATATGCAGCGCATCGCCGACGGCATCGAACTCGAGGACGGTCCCATCCACGCCGACGCCATCTCCTATGCCACCGAAACCGACCGCAACCAGGCCGGCATCGAAATCCATTCTGGCCGCAACCGCATCGTGCGCCGAATCTTCGAGAGCCTCGGCTACCACGTGATAAAACTCGACCGTGTCTACTTTGCCGGTCTCACCAAGAAAAACCTGCCCCGCGGCCGTTGGCGCTACCTCACACAGGAGGAAGTCAACCACCTGAAAATGGGCGCATTTGAATAAACCAACATTATGAAACGGACAAAAATCGCAAAACTTCTTGCCGATCAGTCGCTTCTGGGTACCGAAGTTGATGTGCGAGGCTGGGTGCGTACCCGCCGCGGCAACAAATTCGTCCAGTTCGTGGCCCTCAACGACGGCTCGACCATAAAGAACCTCCAGATAGTCTTCGACATGAACAAATTTGCCGAAGACACCCTGCGCCCCGTCACCACCGGCGCCTCAATCCACGTGACAGGCCGCCTCGTCGAAAGCCAGGGCAAAGGCCAGACCTGCGAAGTGCAGGCCGACACGCTGGAAGTCTACGGCACCGCGTCGCCCGAAACATATCCGCTGCAGAAAAAGGGCCACTCGCTCGAATTCCTGCGCGACATAGCCCACCTGCGTCCCCGCACCAATACCTTCGGCGCAATCCTGCGCATCCGCAGTGCGCTGGCCTTCGCCATCCACACTTTCTTCCAGAGCAAGGGCTTCTTCTACCTCCACACGCCGCTCATCACATCGAGCGACTGCGAGGGTGCCGGCGCCATGTTCCAGGTTACAACCCTGCCGCTGAGCGACCTGCCCCGCACCGAAGACGGCAAAATCGACTATTCGCAGGACTTCTTCGGCAAGCCCACCTCGCTGACCGTGTCCGGCCAACTCGAGGGTGAACTCGGCGCTACGGCCATCGGTGAAATCTACACTTTCGGCCCCACTTTCCGTGCCGAGAACTCCAACACACAGCGCCACCTGTCGGAATTCTGGATGGTAGAGCCTGAAATGGCATTCTACGACATCCACGACAATATGGACCTGGCCGAGGAATTCGTGAAATACTGCATCAAGTATATCCTGGACCACTGCCGCGACGATGTCGAGTTCCTGGCCGAGCATTTCGACAAGGGTCTCATCGACCGTCTGGAATTCGTTCTCCACAACGATTTCGTCCGCCTCACCTATACCGAAGGCGTGAAGATTCTCGAGGAATCCGGCCGCAAGTTCGATTTCCCCGTATCCTGGGGCATCGACCTGCAGAGCGAACACGAACGCTATCTCGTGGAGCAGCATTTCAAGAAGCCCGTGATTCTGACCGACTATCCCAAGGATATCAAAGCCTTCTACATGAAGCAGAACGAGGACGGCCGCACCGTACGCGCCATGGACGTACTCTTTCCCCAGATCGGCGAAATCATCGGTGGCAGCGAGCGCGAGGCCGACTACGACAAACTTCTGGCACGAATCGAGGAACTGCACATCCCCATGAAGGACATGTGCTGGTATCTCGATACACGCCGTTTCGGCACCGTGCCCCACTCCGGCTTCGGTCTCGGCTTCGAGCGTCTGCTGCTCTTCGTCACCGGCATGACCAACATCCGCGACGTGATTCCCTTCCCCCGCACGCCCAAAAATTGCGAGTTCTGATAGCATCCGTCGCGAAATATTACTGGCCCACGGCGCTTGTCACTGCCGTGATAATCTATGCCACCTGGGTGCCGCAGCCTCTGGAACCGGAGACGCTGCCGGAAATACCCGGCCTCGACAAGATTATCCACGCCGTGATGACCGGCGGCCTGCTCGGCGCCCTGGTGTTCGACACCACGCGCCGGCAGCACTGGCAACCACTGCCCAAGCGCACATTGGTGTGGCTCGCCGTTGGAGCGGCGCTGTTCGGAGTGGTCGACGAGGTGGTGCAGGGACTGTTGCCAATCGGACGTCCGTCCGACCCTCTGGACCTGCTGGCTGACTGGGTCGGCGTTCTTGTGGCATATTTCGCCGCTCCGCCGGCAGTGAATGCCATAGGGCGCCACCTCCGCTCACGCCGCTGAACTGCAAAGACAAAACATCGCCCCGCCGTGATGGCTTCTATAGCCGCCGGCGGGGCGATGTTTATCGTTGAGGTAGAACCTTATTTGGCCAGGAACGAGTCCACGGCCGCTTTAAGTTCGTCGCCCTGCAGGTCGCGCACCAGAATGGTGCCGTCAGGACCTATCAGCATGATGCAGGGGATGCCCGAGATGCCGTAGATGTCCGTGGGGATGTCGCGGGCTCCGATGATGCAGTCCCAGGGCAGTTCGTGGGCAGTGATTGCACGGCGCGTGTCGTCGGGTTCGTCCCAGACGGCCACGCCCAGCACGTCAAGGCCCTTGCCGTGATATTTGTTGTAGATTTCTTTCAGCACGGGCAACTGGCGCATGCAGGGGCCGCACCAACTGGCCCAGAAGTCGACCAGCAGATAGTTGCCGTCGCGGCCCACATAGTCGCTGAGGTGCCGTCCGTCGATGTCGAAATCCAGGTATTTGGCGCCGACTGATGTGGCGGCCTTGCGGCGGTTCATTTCCACCAGTTTCTGCAGGCGTTTGTAGCGCGCAAACTCCGGATTGGCCTGCAGATAGGCTTCGAGGGCGGCGGGTTCCAGGTCGTAGGCCTGTTGCAGGAACAGCAGGTAGCCCACGGGATTGTCCTTGTTCTGGGCAAGATATTTGTCGATTATGGCGTTGTACTGCTGTTCGAGGGCGACGTAGGTGGCCGAGTCGGTGGCCTGGTAGATTTGTTGCACGACGGGATTGATTTCGCCGTTAATCGTGCCCAGGAGGTCGTTGAGCGGGCTGCCGAAAGGTGTGTGGCTCTCGTCCTTGAAGGCGATAGAGCCGGATTCGAGGATAAACTGGGCGTAGCGGTCGCCGTCGACGATGAGGCGGGCCAGGAAGGGTTCGTCCACGTTGCCCTTGAACACGGCCACGCCGTCGCTCACCAGGACGGAGTCGACCTTGTCGCCGGTGTCGTAGTTTATGATAAAGGCCATGGCGCCGTCGGCGTCGGCCCCGACGGGGGCCTGGACCTTGTAGGGGTCGGCGGCTGTGGCTGTGAGGCAGGCGGCCATGGCCGCTGCCGCGATGAAGATTCTGTTCATGATTCTATATGTTTTGATGGATAAGAAATTTTACTGGATAACTCAGTATCTAATGAATCAAACGCTTCCATACATAGCTTCCATATGTCTGGATTTTCAATATGCTTCATGTCACTCTCCCCTATTTT
>CAJJOO010000195.1 GCA_905193395.1 uncultured Porphyromonadaceae bacterium | reverse complement strand
GTCGGGCGAAGGCGTAGCCTGCCCTAAGCCGCTGGTGGAACTGGACGGGCGCCCCATGATAGGGCGTCTGGTGGATATTTTCGTGGCCAACGGCGCAGGCAGTATCAGCGTGATTGTCAACGAGTCGATGCCCGACGTAGCCCGCTATCTGGCCAATGCCGCCTGCCCGGTACCGCTGAATGTGGTCTGCGCCTCGACGCCATCGTCGATGCACAGTCTCCACCGGCCGCTGATTCCAAATGGCAAATTCATCATTACGACGGTCGACACCGTATTCTCCGAGGCCCTGTTCGCGCAGTATGCGGCCGCTTTCGAGGCCGACGACACCTGCGACGGATTCATGGCCGTGACCGACTATATCGACGACGAGAAGCCCCTCTACGTCCGCACCGATGCTGACGGTATGATTACCGCATTCACTGACGAGCCGTTCGATGGCGTGAAATACGTTTCCGGCGGCATCTACGGACTGAAAAGTCCGCAGGCTACCGAAATACTGGCCGACTGCGTTGCCGCCGGCGAGCAGCGCCTGCGCAACTTCCAGCGCGCCCTGATTTCCCGCGGCTGCCGCCTGAAAGCCTGGCCCATGGACCGTATAATCGACGTGGACCACACCGGCGACATCGCCAAGGCCCGCGCCATAATCAACGAATACAGCAAATGAAACTGTTAGCAATAATCACAATAATGACAGCCGTACTGACCACTGCCGCCTGCTCGGGCAGCGGCAAGGCTTCGGCGGCAACCGCTGCACCGGCCGACACCGTTGCCGCTCTCGGAGCCTTTTCCGGCGACAGCGCCCTGGCCTATGCCACGGCGCAGACCGACATGGGTCCGCGCACGCCCGGCAGCGAAGCCCACGGCCGCTGCGCCGGCTGGATTGCCGCCCGAGCCGCCGAATTCGGAGCCGACACGGTGGTAGAACTCCGTTCGTCGGCTACGCGCTGGGACGGCGAACCCATTGAGGTGCGCAACATCCTGGCACGCTTCAATCCCGCGGCTACGGCACGCATAATCCTCCTGGCACACTACGACACCCGTCCCTGGGCCGATTCCGAGACCGACCCGGCCCTGCGCGAGATTCCCATCGACGGCGCCAACGACGGCGCCAGCGGCGTGGCCGTGCTGCTCGAGATTGCCCGCAACCTCGGGCTGAAACCCGCCACTGTGGGCGTCGACCTCCTCTTTGTCGATGCCGAGGACAGCGGGCTGCGTTCCGACGCCCCCTCGCGCCAGGACAGCGAGGACACCTGGTGCCTCGGCTCCCAGGCCTTTGCCCGCGACCTGCCCTATACCGCCGCCACAATGCCACGCTACGGCATTCTGCTCGACATGGTGGGCGGCCGCGACGCGCGCTTCAACCGCGAATATCTTTCGGCCACGGGCGCTCCGCTGCCCACCGCCCGCGTCTGGGGTGCCGCACGCGACCTGGGCCTCTCCGACCGTTTCCCGATGCAGATCGGGGGCGCCGTCACCGACGACCATCTGCCCCTGATCCGCGCCGGCATACCCGTGACAGACATCATTGAAAACCAGAATCCCTCAACCGGAGCCTTCCCGCCCTACTGGCACACGGCCGGCGACAACGCCTCGGTGTTGTCGTCCGAAACCCTTGGCGACGTGGGCCGCGTGGTGCTCCATGTAATATATTCCGAAAAACCATGACAATCGAACAGCAACAACAGGAAATAACCGAAGAATTCGCCGATATCGACGACTGGCTCGACCGCTATGCCCAGATAATTGACATGGGCAATGAACTGCCGCCCCTCGACGAGAGTGTGAAAACCCCGCGACACCTCATCGAAGGCTGCCAGAGCCGCGTGTGGCTCGACGCCTCGCTCGACGCCGAAGGCCGCGTGCATTTCCGCGCCGACTCCGACGCCCTCATCGTCAAAGGCATCATCTCGATGCTCGTAAGGGTGCTCGACGGCCATACACCCGACGAAATCCTCGACGCCGACCTCCATTTCATCGACGACATAGGCCTCGGCGAACACCTCTCGCCCACGCGCTCCAACGGCCTGTTGGCCATGGTGAAGCAGATGCGCATGTATGCCGCCGCCTTCAAGGCCATCGAGGACAAGAACGCCGGCAATTAACCGAAATCAAACCACTCAAAATCCAATATCATGTTACAGACCCTCACCCGATTCTGGAACGAAAACCAGGGCGTGGCCATCCTGTGCTGCATCCTGATTGTTGTCGTCCCGCTGCTTGTGTTCTACATCGTCAAGGCCCGCCGCGACCATCCCAAAGGCCTCATCCCCGCCGCCATCGCCAACATGGGCGAGCGTTTCGGCTACTATATCATGAACGCCGTCCTGCTGCTGTTCCTGTGCTCGAAATTCGGCATCAGCGACGACGCTGCCGGCTGGATTTACGCCGTGTTCTATTTCCTCATCTACGTACTGAGCCTCCCCGGCGGCATGATTGCCGACCGTACCCAGAAATACAAGGGCACCATCATTTCGGGCCTCCTGGTGATGGCTGTGGGCTACGGCCTGCTGTCCATCCCCGTGTTCCAGGACGATTTCGCTTCCAGCGGGATATCCTTTATCCTGGTGTTCACCTGCATCGCCCTGTTCATCATTGCCTTCGGCAACGGTCTGTTCAAGGGCAACCTGCAGGCAATCGTCGGCCAGTTGTATGACAACTACGAGGCCGAAGCCGCCAAGAAAGGCCCCGAGGCCCTGGCCATCGCCAAGAGCCGCCGTGACTCCGGTTTCCAGATTTTCTATGTATTCATCAACATCGGCGGCGTGATCGCACCCTTCATCGCACCCACGCTCCGCGAATTCTGGCTTAAATACAACAACCTCAGTTACAGCGCCGACCTGCCCCGTCTGTGCCACAACTTCCTGCGCGGCGACCTCGCCGGAGCCGACGAGGCCAACCTCGCCACCCTCGCACAGCAGGTGGGCCACACCGGTGGCGTCGACGCAGCCTTCTGCACCGACTATCTTCAGATATTCAACACCGGCGTCCATATGTCGTTCATCGCATCCGTCGTGGCCATGCTCATCTCCCTGGGCGTGTTCCTCTGGGTCATGAAACGCCTGCCCAACCCCGTCAAGGTGGCCAAGACCACAACCGTCACCCGCGAGGAAGCACAGAGCGACGCCCGTGAAATCCGCCAGCGCATGTACGCCCTCTTCGCCGTCCTCGGCGTGGTGATTTTCTTCTGGTTCTCCTTCCACCAGAACGGCCAGTCACTGTCTGTCTTCACACGCGACTTCGTGCAGACCGACAAGGTTGCCCCCGAAATCTGGCAGTGCATCAACCCCTTCTTCGTCATCGTGCTGACGCCAATAATCATGTTCATATTCGCCGCCCTCACCCGTCGCCGCCGCGAAGTCAGCACCCCCAAGAAAATCGCCATCGGCATGCTCATCACCGCCTGCGCCTACCTCTTCCTGATGGGCGTGGCAATCGTGAATGGCTACCCCTCCGGTGCCGAATTCAAGAGCCTCGACGAAGCCACCAAGATGGCCATGAAGACCGGCCCCTGGGTGCTGATACTCACATACTTCTTCCTCACCGTGGCCGAACTGTTCATCTCGCCGCTTGGCCTCTCGTTCGTATCGAAAATCGCCCCGCGCCACCTGCAGGGCATCTGCCAGGGCCTGTGGCTCACCTCCACAGCCGTCGGCAACCTGTTCATTGCCCTTGGCGTGACGATGCTCAACCAGTGGATGTGCTGGGCCGTATTCGCCGGCTTCTGCCTGATATCCATGACAATTATGTTCGGTATGGTAGGCTGGCTTGAACGCGTCACCTCCGACAAACCTGCCGCAAGCGCCACAGTATCCGCAGGCTCCGACGAAGACGACCCCTCGGCAATCTGAAACCCCCAAAGCAACAGCCAAATAAACAACTAAGCCCTCGGAGCCACTCAGGCCCGGAGGACTTGGTTTGGAAAGATAAATGTTATCAGACAGGTTGATAAATATATCGGCCTGTCTGTTTTTATTCTTTGCGCGACTGAATATATTCTGTCGGGGTCATACCG
>CAJJOO010000194.1 GCA_905193395.1 uncultured Porphyromonadaceae bacterium | reverse complement strand
GTCCGGAGGAAATCGATGTGGCGCGTGCCCGCGCTGCCGCCGACAAGATTGTCGAGAACCAGAAGGAACTCCTCTCGCTCGAACAACAGCAGCCGGAATTGGAGCGGCAGCGTGACGAGGCAAAGCGCGCTTATGATGCCGCGGTCGCGGAATGGCAACAGGCGCTTCAGATGCATAATAATATTGCTGTCGGCAATTCTACGGATGCCGCTGCGAGTTATTCGGTTGTTGTCGAGCCAATGGCCGACAGAGCAGCCGCCATGGGGCAGGCTTACAGGGAGGCAGTGGCTGCTTATCAGCAGAACATCACCAGGCAGCGGCGCCTCAACAATGCCAACGAGTTCCTCCGTGGGAAGTATAATGTTTCCGCCGATGCTCTTGCCGGCCCGGAGTCTCCTGAGGTAAATCTTCCGCGAACTACTCCGGTTAACCCCTCACCGGCCGCCGCCGGCAGCGAATCTGAGGCCACGAAGGCCTTGAAAAAGGAACTCGAGGAGCGCAAGAAGGCCTACAACCTCGCGCTGGCCGACAATATTTTGGCCTACATCAAGGGCGAGCGCAGTTACCAGGAATATTACGACACCCGCACACAACTGGAACAGGACTACGTCGACGACATCCTCGTGATTCATCAGCGCCACAACCTTATCGACGCCGAGGGATACCAACAGGCACTCAACGACAAGGCGGCATTGCTCAAGAAGGCGGAAGAGGATAACCGGAAGGAAAGCCTCGCCGTACTCGACCAACGCCTGGCCGACGAAAAGGACCTCGCAACGCAGGCGTTCTACGACGCGGCCGGCGAACACTTCCAGGACACCGAGTGGTACAACCGGCAGTTGCTCGAGGCCGACCTCCGATACCTGAACAAGAAGAAGGAACTGTATGCCGAAGGCTCCGATGAACGCGCCGCCATCGAGCGCCGGATTGACGAACTGAACGACAAGGACCGTCTCGACCGCGCGAAATCCCTGGCTGAGGCTGTGCAGAAATACCGGGAGGAACACGGCGACCGCGGCCGCGCGGCTGCCTATGCCGCCGAAATCAGCACCCTCGACAGCCTCTACAACGCAGGTCTCGTCAAGGAAAAGGAATACCAGGAGGAACTGGCACGAATCCGGGCCAAGTACCGCGAAATGGATATGTCGGAGACCTTCAAGGCCTTCGACCGGATATATTCCCGCCTGGCTGCTCTCGCTCCGGAACAGATTGGCCAATACGACGACAAGATAACGGAATGGTTAGTGGGACTCAGCGACGAGGAACGCGAGGCCATATCCCAAGGCTTCGAAAAAGGCTTCGGCAACGGCGTCGGCACAATCATGGTGAACGCCCTGGACGGCATGATGACCGGCTGGGAACTGTTCGCCGACAAGGCCGACATGTCTACCACGGAAATAATCGAGAAAGCCGGCGAACTGGCCCAGAACGTGGCAAACATGATGGGCGGTGTGCTGTCGACATTCTCCAACTACTGGAACGCCGAGCGCGACGTCCGTATTGCCGCCGTCACGGCCGAGTTCGACAAGGAAATCGAGGCGGCCGGCAACAACTCCAAGAAGCGCGCGAAACTCGAAAAGCAGAAGGAGGAAGAAATCGCCAAGGTAAAAAGCAAGTACAACAACCGCGCCATGAAAGTCGAAATCGCCCAGGCCATAGCCCAGACCGCGGCCAATGCCCTCGGGGCTTACGGTGCCATGGTGAAGATTCCCGTCGTCGGCCCTGCCCTGGCTGCCGCCGCAGCCGCAGCCGCCCTGGCCGCCGGCATGATTCAGGTTGCCACCATCCGCAAGCAGCATGAAGCCGAGGCCGCCGGATATTATGAGGGCGGCTACACCGGCCGCGACCGTGATAACCGCCGCGCCGTCGGCGTGGTCCACGCCAACGAATTTGTCGCAAACCACAAGGCCGTGGCAAACCCTGCCCTGGCTCCGGTCCTCGACCTTATCGACAGCGCGCAGCGTAGCAACACCGTCGGCTCGCTGACTTCGGCCGATGTCAGCCGCGTTCTCGGACGCGGGTCCATGTCCGCCATCAGCGGCAGCCGTCCGACGGCAGTGCCCGATTTCGGTGCCCTCGCGGCATCGGCCGCGCGCATGGCCGACGTGTCCGAACGCACAGGCCGCGCTATCGACCGCCTGTCCGAAAACATCGAGGGCGGAATCGAAACCTACATGGTGATGGACGGCGAACGCGGCTTCGCTAAAAAATATGATCATTACAGACGAATCAACGCAAATCCCAAAAGATGATCCAGATATTTCTTGACGGTGTCGAGGTGGTGCCACTCGACACAGCCTCATTCAAATTCACGGCCCAGAATCCTTTCTTCACGAAATCCGGTTCCTACACCTACGACGTCGAACTGCCCCTCGCCGTCGATGCAAACCGCCGGCTGTTCGGGTGGATTCAGCGGATGGACTGCGCGAAGGAGAAACGCGAGTTCAGCGCGGAACTTGTCGTCGACAACGTGAGGTTGCTCTCCGGAACCGCGCACGTCACGTCCGTCGACGAGGACTCCGTAAAGGTCCAGTTGCTCGGCGAGGCAGCGTCCTACAATTACGGCAACAAGATGGACGACCTCTACCTCGACACACTCGACATGGGCGACTGGTACTCTGCCACCTGGCCGGACAGGTCGTATTGGGAAGGCCGGCCCGTCAGCGGTACTCCGGGATGGCAGCATTACCCGGCCGACAAGAAATTCACCGGCCCGGCCTCAATTGTTTTCACCCGCGCCGGCTATGACGCCGACGGGAACTGGAGCAACGAGATTCAGAACGCCCGCCTGTTCAGCGGCGAACTGCCCTGGGTTGCCTTTCCCGTCCAGAACACCACGGCCGATTTCCACTGCAACGGCTATTGCTACCAGTTCACGGACGCCAACAGAACGGCCATAAACTTTTATCTCCGTGCCTATGTCGGCGAATACGCCGGGCACCGCAGGACGCAGAATGATACGGTCCTTTCCGGCGTTATACAGCCCTATGTGTGGTTCATGGCCGAAAGGATAGCGGCAGCCACAGGTTTTGTCCTGGATCGGGAAGACAACGCCATGTACACCGACGAATTCTTCCGCCGGATTTTCATTGTCAACGCCAACAATTATATCGAGTGCAACAAATGTCTGCCCCACTGGACCGTGAACGAATGGTGGACCCAGGTGGAAAACACCTTCGGCGTGGTCCTGACCGTCGACTATGGCCGGAAGAAGATGAAACTGCTGCAACGCAGCAAATTTTACGGCAGCAGCGCCGCGTGCGTCACTATTAATAATGTCGTGGACGAGTATACGGCCGAGGTCGACGACGAGGAGCAGACGGATATCTCCGTTAACAATGTGTCCTTTGCCGACGCCGAAAACGCACCCGAGGACCGCTTGTCCGACTTCATCACGGACAACGCGACGGTAAACAAAGACTTCGCCTCGCTCGAAGAATTGCGCACCTGGGCTGCCGGAAAATCAATGAACGACTACAAGGGCACGATTTTCGACTGCGCCGACGGCCGCCGATACATCTACTCAGAAGCCGCCGGCCTGGTCGAGGTCGACATGTTCCGGCCGCGAATCACCGACAGCGACCGCGACGCCGACGAGGTGGAACTGAAGTTCGTCCCGGCAAAATACATCGACGCCTCGTGTGAATTGTATGCAGAACCGAATACCGGCCATGGAGGCGTTGCGGCCGCCGACGCAAAGGTTATCGGCAATGTGCAGGTCCGCATTCTGGCCGCGCCCAATATCCCCTCGATGGACTGGTACAAAACACACGACTACTCTGCCCTGGATATCGAGAAGGCACTGGCCGGCGAGGAGGAGGCTGAAACGGAAAAGGACAGCGGCGTTCCGGATGTGATTTACATTGCCATAGCCAACCTCGCGCTCGAGCATCACTTCGAGACAGTCACCCTCGAAGGCGGCGGAACTTTTTATCACGACTTCCGCTATCCGCGGGCGCTGCTGCGTGCCCGCAAGTCCTCGGCTGTCGATGGGGAAACTGTCTATGCCGACTC
>CAJJOO010000193.1 GCA_905193395.1 uncultured Porphyromonadaceae bacterium | reverse complement strand
CAAGGCCGCCTACGACCGCGCCCGTGCCGCCTACAGCGCGGCCGGAGTCTCCGGCCGCGTCCTTGCCCCCATCAGCGGCGTAATCACCGCTCTCAACACCTCCACCGGCAGTTATGTCGACGTCGGCGGCGTGATAGCCTCTGTTGCCGCCTCCGGACGCCTGACTCTCACGGCTCAGGTTCCTGCACGCCTGTGCGGACGGCTCTCGTCCGTGACCGACGCCCGCGTCGTCCTGCCCGACGGCTCGGCGCTGACGCTTTCAGAACATGGCGGACGGCGGCTGAACCCGGCCGACGCAGCCGCTTCCGGCTCGGCAGGCTATGTGCCCGTTTCCTTCTCGTTTGACAACGACGGCACGGTGGTTCCCGGTTCGGCCGTCGAGGTCTACCTCCTCGGAACATCTTCCCGGCAGGCCATTACGGTACCGCGCAGTGCAATCTCCGAGCAGCAGGGAGACTATTTCGTCTATGAGCGTCTCGACGAGGACTGCTACCGCAAGGTGCCCGTTGTCCTCGGCGAGGACGACGGCGACCGCGTTGAAATCAAATCCGGTCTGCAGCCTGGCACGGATGTGGTGACCGGCGGAGTGACCACCGTGAAACTCGCCGGAGCATCTGGCGCAGTTCCCGCCGGGCATTCACACAGCCATTAATCCGCCCTCGCCATGCTGAACAGAATTATCAAATGGTCGCTGGACAACCGTCTCAGCGTCCTTATCCTGTCGGCGGTGATTCTCATTGCCGGCTGTATCACCCTGGTGCGCACCGAGGTCGATATTTTCCCCGACCTGAACGCCCCGACCGTCACCATCATGACCGAAGCCCCGGGAATGGCCCCCGAGGAAGTGGAGCAGATCGTCACCTTCCCCATCGAGACCGCCGTCAACGGCGCAACGGGCGTGCGCAGGGTGCGTTCATCCTCCACCACGGGCTTTTCTGTGGTTAATGTCGAGTTCGACTGGTCAACCGACATTTATAAGGCCCGCCAGACCGTCTCCGAGCGCCTTGCGCTGATAGCCGACCGCCTCCCCGCCGGTGTCAATACCCCGACGATGGGCCCCCAGTCGTCCATCCTCGGCGAAATGATGATTATAGGTCTTACCGCCGACACCACCTCGATGCTGGACCTCCGCACCATTGCCGACCGCGTCATCGCCCCGCGTCTTCTGGCCATGGGCGGTGTGTCGCAGGTGAGCGTCCAGGGCGGCGACGCACGCGAGTTCCAGGTCCGCTTCGTACCCGAGCGCATGAAAGCCCTTGACGTGAGTCTTGATGAACTCACATCGGCTCTCGAAAGCGTGAACGACAACGCCCGCGGCGGTATTATTTATGACCACGGCAACGAATACCTGGTAAAAGGCCTTGTCAACACCACTTCGACCGACGAACTTGCCGCCGCCGTGGTACGCAGTGACAGCCGCGGCATCGTCACCGTGGGCGACGTGGCCGACGTTGTTGTGGCCGGGGCGCTTCCCCGTCTGGGCCTCGCCTCGCTAAACGCTCATCCCGCCGTGCTCGTCACCGTCACCAAGCAACCCGGCACCGGAACCATCGGACTGACCGAAGGTATTGAGCAGCGTCTGGCCGAAATGGCCCCCACACTTCCCGCCGACGTGAAAATCTCGACCGATATCTTCAAGCAGAGCGAGTTTATCTCGAATTCCATCTCGAATCTGCAGGAAGCCCTGCTCGAAGGCGCCTTCTTCGTCATCATAGTCCTTTTCTTCTTCCTGATGAACCTGCGCACCACTGTGGTGTCGGTTGTGGCCCTGCCGCTATCGATAATCATCACGGTGCTGGTACTTCATTTCATGGGCTACACCATCAACACCATGAGCCTTGGCGGTATAGCCATCGCCATCGGTTCGCTGGTCGACGACGCCATTGTCGACGTGGAGAATGTCTACAAGCGTCTGCGGCTCAACGCCTCCCTCCCCGAGGCCGACCGTCAGCCGCCGGTCAAGGTAATATTCCATGCCTCGGCCGAGGTCCGCATGCCCATTTTCAACTCATCTCTGATTATCATAGCCAGTTTCATGCCGCTGTTCTTCCTCACCAGCATGGAAGGACGCCTGCTGATACCCCTCGGCGTGGCTTTCATCGTGGCCCTGATAGCCTCGACGGTTGTCGCGCTGACTCTCACGCCGGTGCTTTGCTCCTACCTCCTCACAACCGACAGGGCCGACAATAGCCGCCTGAGCCGCGAACCGCGCCTCACCCGCGCGATGCGTTCCGCCTATCTGCGTTCGCTTGCCGCCGTGATGCGCTATCCGCGGCTGACGCTCGGCGTCGTTGCTGCGTTGTTCGTTGCCGCCGTCGCCATGTTCTTCACGCTGGGACGTTCATTCCTGCCGCCGTTCAACGAAGGCTCGCTCACAATCAACGTGGCCACCATGCCAGGCGTCTCGCTGGAAGAAAGTGACAAGATAGGCCGCATGGCCGAGGAAATCGTCATGTCCGTCCCCGAGGTGCGCAACGTTTCGCGCAAGACCGGACGCGCCGAACTCGCCGAGCACTCCTTCGGCCCGAATGTCAGCGAACTGGATGTGCCATATGTACTGGACCAAGGCCGCACGCGCAACGAATTCGTCCGAGACCTGCGCGGCAAACTCGCCTCGCTGCCCGGCACGAACATCGAAATCGGACAGCCCATTTCGCACCGCATCGACGCCATGCTTTCAGGCACCGAAGCCCAGATTGCCATGAAACTCTTCGGCGACGACCTCCAGAAACTCTACCTCCTGGCCGGCGAAATCAAAAAGGCCGTTTCCGATGTCCCTGGACTGGTCGACGTGACTGTCGAGCAGCAGGTTGAACGCCCCGAACTGGTCATCAAGCCCCGTCGCGAGGTCCTGGCCGCACGCGGAATCACCATGGCCGCCTTCTCGCAGGCCGTGTCGACCGCTATTTCCGGAACCCGCGTCTCGCAGGTCTACGAGGACGGTCTGCCCTACGACATAACCCTCATCGCCGACCCCTCGGCCCGCGACGACATCGACAAACTTGCCGCGCTCACCATTGATTCGCCCTACGGCAAGGTGCCGCTGGCTGAAGTGGCTTCGATTACCTCGACCACCGGCCCCAACAGCGTGAACCGCGAGAACGTGAAGCGCCGCATCGTGATTTCCGCCAACATCGATGGCGGCGACCTGCGCGGCGCCGTCAACGGCATCCGCGAGCGCATCGCCTCGCGCGTGACGCTGCCCGAAAACTACTATATCACCTACGGCGGACAGTTCGAGAGCGAGGAACGAGCATCCACAACCCTGCTGCTCACCTCGTTCTGCGCCCTGCTGGTGGTGCTGATGCTGCTCTACGCCCAGTTCCGCAACTGGACCCAGTCGTTCATCATCCTGCTCAACATCCCGCTGGCCATGATTGGTGCCATCTTCATTCTGGTCCTCACCGGCGGCGAACTCAACATCCCGGCTATCATCGGTTTCATCTCGCTGCTGGGAATCACCACCCGCAATGGCATGCTGCTGATAAGCCGCTATAACCATCTGCGCGACGAAGGCATGGATCTGGACCGCCGCATCGAATCCGGTTCGTCCGACCGTCTGCTGCCCATCATCATGACGGCGCTGACTTCCGCCCTGGCCCTGATTCCTCTGGCTATCAACGGCGACCGGACCGGCAACGAAATCCAGTCGCCCCTGGCCACCGTCATTCTCGGCGGCCTGGTATCGTCGACAATTCTCAACATCTACGTGATTCCGGTGGTCTACCGGCTCGTATGCAAACGAAACAGAAAGCATGAAAGTTCTTAAATATCTGGCGGTTGCCGCGCTGGTCTCCGCCACCTTCACAGCCGCGGCCGCCGACTATGACGCCCTTGTCCTCCAGGCCCTCTCGCTCGGCTACGGTTTCCGTGCCGACAGCCTCCGCCTGGCCTCCGAGGCTGCCGCGGTTTCGGCCGAAAACGTTCTGCCCGGTCCCGAGGCCGAATTCGAGCATCTGTGGCCCGCTGCCTCCGACGGCCGCGTGAAATGGAACGTCGGCCTCTCGCAGGGCTTCGACTGGCCCGGACTTTA
>CAJJOO010000192.1 GCA_905193395.1 uncultured Porphyromonadaceae bacterium | reverse complement strand
GCCGTAGAGGCTGGCGATGAGGGTCGGCACCATCAGGATGATTGAAATGGCCGTCATGCGCTTCATTATCGCGTTGACGTTGTTCGATATTATGGAGGCAAAGGCGTCCATGGCGGCGGCAAGGATGTCGCTGTACACGCTCACGGTGTTGTCGGCCTGCTTCATCTCGATTTCGAGGTCCTCGAGCAGGTCTGCGTTGATTTCCTCGCCGTAGATGCTGCGCAGACGCTCCAGCAACACCTCGTTGCCCCTGATGGAGGTGTTGAAGAACACCAGTGTCTTCTGATGGCGCATCAGGCCCAGAAGATCGTCGTTGCGCACGCTCTTTTCCAATTCATGTTCGACCGACTGGACTGCCGAATTAATCTGTTTCAGATATTGCAGGAACCAACTGGTGGCGCTGAAAAGAATCCGGAGGACGAAATCGGGACGTGTGCGCACCTCGATGCAGCGCCGGCGGGTGTAGTTGATGAAATCCGGCACCATCTCGGTGGCGTGGCAGCAGACGGTCAGGATATAGTCGTCGTTTGTAATGATTCCGAAAGGCACCGTGGTATAAGGCATCGTGCCCGAGGCATCAGGCACGGGCACGCGCAGGATGGTCAGCATCCAGCCGTTTTCAGCATCTACACGCGGCCTCTCCTCCACGTCGGAGAGTGACTCAAGAAAGGAGAGGGGAACGCCCAGTTCGCGGCTCAGATAGTCGTTATCGGCCTCGTCGGGGCACTCGATGTTCACCCACACGTCGGGCGACCATTCGTCGACCTCCACAAATCCGTTGTCGTTGCGCAGATACTGTTTCACGGCAGTCTGTGTCTTGTCAGGCCACCTGCACGGGGATGCCGGTGGCAGCGGTTACACGGTCGGCGATGCGCTGAAGTTCCTCGCGGGGGACCTTGCGCAGGGAAGTCTCGGGGGTAGGGCGGTCCAGCGAATACAGCATCACTTCGCGGGGGGCGATGTGCCGGTAGGCCTCGATGAGGGCGTCGATTTCGGCATCGGTGGAATTATCCACGGCAACGCCGTCGTGCTCGCCGCGGGTAATCATTGTCTGCACGATGGCTTTGGGTCCGAAGGCGGCCAGACTGGCCACTGCGCGGGCCACTGTGTATGCCGGCGACAGCGGGCGGTCGAGGGCGCGGACAGTCGCGTCAATGGCGCTGTCGAGTTTCAGAATGGCATTGTCGGCCTTCAGCAGCGCGGTCTTGACGGCGTGTCGCTCCAGTCCGGTGGCGTTTGTCAGGACACTGACCTGCGCGGCGGGGAAATAGCGGTCGCGCAGCGTAATGGTATCGTCCATAATCTCGGGGAAAGCCGGATTGGCCGTCGGTTCGCCATTACCCGAGAAGGTGATGACGTCAATATTCACGCCCTCGGCTTTGAGGGCCTGCAGGCGCGCCTCGAGAGCGCCGGCCACAGTCTCGCGTCCGGGCAGGCCGGTGGTTCCGGTGCCCTGGGCGTTGAAACCCGCCTCGCAGTAGAGGCAGTCGAAGGTACATACTTTTCCGTCGTTGGGCAGCAAGTTGATACCCAGCGAAGTGCCCAGGCGCCGCGAATGAATCGGGCCGAACACAGTTTCCGAAAACATCACTGTTTGCATAATGACGAACTATTGACGAATGTTGAATAACGGCGTGTAAACAACAGCGTAATCAGAGCCGTGACGCACGACAGGGCCACAACCATGGCAAGCACGGCAGCCACATCGCCGGGTGCCACACGCACCGGATAGACCGATACGGCCAGGCGTCCGGGGTCTCCGGCGAGGCGTATGAATCCGCCCCACTGCTGCGCTAGCGCGAGGGCGATGCCCAGCACCACGCCGATTACACCGCCGATAACGGTAATCACGGCGCCCTGGACCATAAACACGCGCCTCACAAGGCCGCGCGGAGCGCCCAGGAAACGCAGCGTGTCCATGTTGTCGCGCTTCTCTATTACCATCAGAGACAGCGTCGAGACGATGTTGAAGGCCGCTATCACAAGTATGAATATAAGCATCAGGAAGGTAACCCATTTTTCGACGGCAATCATGGAATAGGACGAGGCGTGCTGGGCATAGCGGTCGGCCACGGTGAAATCGGGGCCGAGGGCCGCGGAGACGGCGCGGCGTGCAGCCGTGACGTCGCCGTCGCGTGCGGCCACACAGATTGCCGAGGCCTCGCCGTCGTCGTAATGCAGCAGACGGCGCGCTGTGGCAAGGGGAACGACGATATGGTCGGCATCATATTCCATCTGGTCAATCTGTATCACGCCGTTCACCACCAGCGGCGCGGCCGAAAACGAAGCCGCGGGATTTGCAGGATTGATGCGCCCTACGCGGCGCGGCACATAGAGCGTCGCCCCAGAGCCGGGATAGATGCCCAGATGTGATGCCACGCCCACGGATGCGTGCAGCGGCTCGGCCACGGCGTCATCGTCGGCCGGCGACGGCGTGTAGACACCGTCGATAATGGCATCTGAAATGCCCGTGACAGCCTCGTAACCCCTGTCGACGCCTGTAAAAACGACACCGGTCTGGCGGTCGCCAGCCGTGAGCAGGCCTCGCTCTGTGAGCACCGGAGTGGCCGCGGCCACGTCTTCAAGGGCGGCAAGGTGACCGGCCATGGAATCGGCCCGGGCTATGGTCTTGCCACGCGCGGGCGTCACCAGCAAGTCGGGGTCGATACGCGAAAAATGCGATACGGCAAGGTCGGAAAAGCCGTTGAAAACCGAAAGGACGATGACAATAGCAGCCGTCGCCACCGCGACACCGCCCACCGAAATGGCCGAAATCACGTTGACGGCGCTATGCGATTTCTTCGAAAAAAGATACCGCAGGGCTATGCTGCGCGCAAGGTCCACCCGGCCGGTATTATTTGCCGGCCAGCAGGTGGTCGATATTTTCCAGATAGTCCAGCGAATCGTCGGTGTAGAACTGCAACTCGGGCGTCTTGCGCAGGACAAAACGGATGGTTGCAGCCAGGTCGTAGCGGATGGTCTTGGCCGACTGTTTAATCGATTCCATCACCTCGGCAGCCTTGGCCGGGGGGAAGATTGACAGGTATACCTTTGCCACCGAAAGGTCGGGAGATACACGGACAGTGCTTACGGACACAATCGTGCCGTGGGTCTTGGAGGTCTCGCGGCGGAAAATCTCGCTGAGTTCCTTCTGCAGCAGACGTGCTATTTTGGCTTGACGTGTTGATTCCATAACTATGTGTGTTTTAATAGGTCAGGATAATCGGGCGAGTTCGCGGGCCAGGATTTCGACACCCTCGGTGGCCGGAGCCTTAATCACATGCACACCGGCGGGCACCTGGGCCGGATTGGGGTCGATGTAGTACACCGGCACTCCGTGGCGCACGTAATTGAGCAGCGCGGCGGCGGGATAGACCACCAGCGACGTGCCGATAATCACGAAAACGTCGGCCTCGGCCACCAGTTCCACCGCCGGCTCGAAGTTCGGGACGGCTTCCTGGAAAAACACTATGTGGGGCCGTACGTGGTGGCCATCAATTACAGTGTCGGGGGTGGTGTCGAGGGCCTCCGGGTGCAGCGTGTAGACCTTGCTTTCGTCGTCAAGGGCGCGGACCTTCATCAGTTCGCCGTGCAGGTGCAGAACCTTCGACGAACCGGCGCGCTCGTGCAGGTCGTCGACGTTATGTGTAATCACATACACATCGTAGTCCTTTTCAAGCGCGGCGAGGCCCAGATGGCCGGCATTGGGCTGCGCCGACACCAGTTGCCGGCGGCGTTCGTTGTAGAAACGGTGTATCAGCGCCGGATTGCGGCGGAAGCCGTCGGCCGAGGCCACGTCCATCACGGGATAGTTTTCCCACAGTCCGCCGGCATCGCGGAAGGTCGAGATGCCGCTTTCGGCGCTCATTCCGGCGCCTGTCGATATTACCAGTTTCTTTTTCATGACTTATTTTAAACGCCTCCGGCGCCCGATTGGTTTTTATTAATCGTCGTTTGGATTGAATGTAATCTCGAAAGTTCCCTGCTGGCCGGGTTTGGGACCATCGGCCTGGGCGGCCGCGGCAGGCTTGCC
>CAJJOO010000191.1 GCA_905193395.1 uncultured Porphyromonadaceae bacterium | reverse complement strand
CGGTGGAAACCTTGGCAACGACCTGCTTGTTGGCGAGGTCATAGACCAGGATGGTGGCCTTGGCCTGCTGGTCGGCGGCCACTACGGCTGCGAATTCAACGGGCTTGTCGAGGGCCAGGATGTACATCTTGCCGTTGCGTACGAAAGTGCGCTTGACGGAGAGGCCTTCGAGTTCGGCGATGGGTTCGTCGGCATATACGGATGTGATGTTATAGCGTGCTGCCGGGAGAATGGAACCGTTGCCTGCCAGCGGGTCGGGATAGTTGTATGCGATGTCCGTCGGGGGAACGTAGTCCACGGTCTCCATGAAGACTTTCGGATACGAGGTAACGCCGGCCTTGACTTCGACGGTCAGGGGTTCGGGAGCCTTGTAGTCGGGGTGCGACAGTTCTACGGTATAGGTACCGGGCTGGAGGCCCTTGAACACGAATGCACCGTTGTAGAATTCGTCGGTCTTGTAGGTTGCAACCTGAACGCCGTCTTTTTTCAGGACAACATCCACACCGTTCAGGGGTTTGTACTTGTCGTCGGTGGTGGGGTTGGCCTTGTATAGGGCGTGGGTGAAGCGCTCGTGCATGTCGCGGGCGATGCCGTAGATTTCGCCGGTGCCGTCGCGGTGCTCGAACTGGAAGTATTCGGCCACGCCGCGGGCATACTGGTAACCTTCGATGATGTCTACGTCAAAATTCATGGCGCGGTGGGTCGAGGGCATGTAGGTATGGAAATAGCCTTCGACCAGGTAGCCGGGAACGCCGTGTTTCAGGACGCCCAGATAGCCGTAATAGCCGAGTTCGTTTGTGGAACCGGTATTGTCGCTGCTCATGAAGTCGATATCACCGTTGATGTAGGGATAGTTGACCGACCATGCGGCATGGTCGTTGGCGAAGGAGTATTTCGCCGCGGCCTCGGCCATTTCCCATGAACCGGGAGCCAGGACGTTATCCTTGCCGTTGTGGCCGCGGTACATGAACAGGTGGTAGTTGGTCGTCGGGCTGCTGGCAGCGTTGGAGTGGATTGAAATGAATATGTCGAATTCATTGTGCTCCACCTCGGTGGCTATTTCCAGCAGTTTGCGGTTGTACTGCATGTAGTTCGGAGAACTTGTGGTGTTGTTCGCCTCGTACGGGCCGTTTTTTACGCGGCTCATGACGATGTTCTGGGTCAGCACACGTGCGGCGCCGATTTCCCAGCGTTCGCCGCTCTGGCCGAGGCTCCGGTCGAAGGGCATGCCCATTTCGATGAGTTTCTCGAGAACGCCGAAGCCTTTCTGCAGGTTGGTGTTTGACTCGAAGAAGCCCGTGGTGTCGGTATTGGTGGCCGAATAGGCTCCCTTGCCGATAACCTGCATCGGGCGGTCGTTGCCGGTCCACGAGCCGTGGCCGGGATTGATATATACACGCAGTTGGTCGGGAGTCTTGGCACCGAAAGCCGTGGCTACAGCCCCGAGCAGCAATGCTGCCGCTGCTATTCTATTGAATTTCATTGCTCCTGAATCACTTGTTAAGGGTTATTACATAGAGTTCTCCTGCCGGTGTCGAGAACAGCACGGCGCTGCCGTCGGCCGTGGCCGAGGGGTTGATGCCGATTACATCCGGCCCGGTCAGTGCCTGGATGTTTCCGCTCATGTCGGTGGCGACAATCGTCGACGAGGTGATGTACGAGCCGTTGTCATAGTCCTGACAGCCGACCACAACGTTGTTGTTCAGCCAGCGCGGAGCATGCACATAGCCCAGGGGGCGAACGTCGGAACCGTCGAGATTGCAGGTGAAGCAACCGGCGCCGACCAGGTAGTAGACGATTTTCTTGCCGTCGGGCGACAGCGAGGGCCACAGATAACTGCCTTCGCCCTGCGGGTCGATGAATTTCGACTTGCCGCCGGGCACGGTCACTTCAAGATGGCCGCGGTTGATGCCGACAACTGCCTGTGCGGCACTTGTCGATGCGCCGCTGAGGGATTTGGCCGAGTGGCGGCCTTTTTCGTTCATCGACAGAACGCCCATGGGCGAAACAGAGAAACTGGGGCAGTGGCGCGATTCGGCCGTGAGGCTGCGCACGTTGCCCTTGCTCAGGTCCAGAGTCTTGACGCTGTAATAGCGCAGATGGCCCGATTTCATGGTCGACGATTTGTAGACGATAGCCGAACCGTCGGGCGCGAAACTGAGTTCGAGCGCTGAACCCTCGGCCTGCAGTCTGCTGGTCTGTCCGTTCGACAGGTTCACTGTGTAGAGTGAGTTGTCGTCGTTCGACGAGGCCACGGCAAATGTGCCGTCCGGGCTTACACGGGCGATGTTTACCGCCAGTCCCGTCATCGGAACCTTGTCAATCGAACGTACGCTCACCACTTGTGCTCCGGCACAGAGCGAGACTGTTGCCGCAGCAATTGCAATGAATGTTTTAAACATGGATTGAAGATTGTTGGAGGTTATTAAAAAATGGATTGGGTTTAAGGTTGAAAAATAGTTGTTCACGGCAAAGGTAAAGAAAATTTTCAGAACATACCAAAAAAAAGTTTTCTGATTTTAAAAATTTATTAAAGCCTGCCTTTTCGCCTGACTATTTTCAACAACAGATGCGGTCGTTGCTGCCGCAGGTGCGCTCGATTCGGAAGCGGCAGCCCTCGTCGAGCAGACATTCCGTGATTTCTTTGAAACAGGCCACAACCTGCCGGAAATTGGCATTTACAATCTCGCGCCAGTCCTCCATACAACTGACTATGAACATGGGCAGGCGGTCATAGGGCACGCGGTGGCGGTGTGCCATGCGGCGTGTGTCGTCGATGTTGACGATGGCCGCCGTCGAACAGTTGTACCATGGTTCCTCGTAGTCATACAGGTCAACGGAGACGGCAAGTTCGTTTCGGACGGTGAAACCGGCGTGGATTACCATGACGATGGGCTGGTCCTCATCCGAGCACATCACCTGCCATACTGAATACAAATTGTCGCTGATATGTTTTCCCATAATTAATAAGAATTTAGCAGCCCGGGGACCATGTGTTGGCCTCGGGCTTTGGTTAATTGAAATATGTATCTTATTCGTCCCGGAGGCCTTCCTCCGGAGCGTTCACCAACAAGTCAAAGAGCGCCGGTCACGACGGCCTCCGGTTGTTTGCGTCAGGACGCAACATGGGCTGTCATGGCATTTCTGCTATTGAAAATGTTGGTTGGGAAAACAATACGCACCCCTCATGCGGCGCCGCCCGGTGGGGCGCCATCGTCTGCTAAATTACAGATATTGAAGTGCTTCATTGTTGAAAATCAGTTTGTTTTGAATATCGGCGACAGATTCCGCCACTCGCGGCTCGCAATCCATCGCGCCGCAAAGTTAACGATAAATCCTCACGCCTCCAAATAAATGGTTGGTAATTATTTGCTTAGAAACGGGATTTTTCGGAGTTGCCGGCGCCGGTGCCACGGTAGCGGTCGCGGGTGGTGTTGAATCGGTACTGGAGAGTAAGCATTACGGATCGTCCGGGCGTGAAATTATTCTGGACAAGTTTCACGGCATCGCTGTACATCCTGGCGTTGTTTCCGGACTTGTTGAACAGGTCTTTTGCTTCGAGAGTGATACTGAAAGCATTGTTGAATAGACTTTTATAGAACTTCGTGTTGATATACCAGGGCGAGTTCGTTACTTTCATGTTGTTGTCCCATGCATGTGTCATCAACTGTGCGTCGACATTAAGCCAGATGTTGAAAGGGAGATGAATTGCGTTCTGCCATTGGAACAGAAATCCGGGAGTATTCATTTTCATAGGCTTGCCGGCGACCGGCAGGGTGAGCCATTGCTTCATCATGCCTACATTCACGCGGGGCGACCATATTCCGACTGTGAACTGACCGCCGACAAACGTCTGAAGATAATGGCGCCGGTCAAGATTTGCCGTGCGAATGATGGTTGCCTCCCCATTAACTCCGTAAGGCTCTGTGATGTGATATACACCGTCCTTGAAATATATATAAGACACCTGGGCAAAGAACTGGCGCCACTGTGCCATATATTCCATAGTCTGAATTTCTGTGGGTTTAAGATATGGGTTGCCGGTCTCAT
>CAJJOO010000190.1 GCA_905193395.1 uncultured Porphyromonadaceae bacterium | reverse complement strand
CTCGCGACCCCCTGCGTGACAGGCAGGTATTCTAACCAGCTGAACTACCGCACCATGCTTTCGTTCTCACCTCCGTGAGTCCGTCGGGTTATTTCCCGTTAGCGAGTGCAAAGTTACATCGGGATTTTGATTCGTGCAAATATTTCGGCAAAAAAATTCATGAAATATTTAAATTTGGTGTTTTGGTTGAATATTTTGGCTATATTGGCTGCGTTTTAGGCGCTCTATCCCTCCTTACGGCCATATAATCACCTCCACGTTTTTATATTTTGCCGGCCGCAGGATTATTTGTATTTTTGCGTTTGATATGACGCACCTTATCCAATTATCGTTCAGTCGTTTTGGCCGTCTGCTGGCCGTGGTCCTTGCCATGGCTTCCGGTGGTGTGGGCATGGCCGGTGACGGAGATTCACATTCTGCCGCCCCGGAAGTTGCCGTGCCTGCCGGCCTCTCGGACAAAGCCCTGGCCGACTGGCTCCGAAGCGAATTCAGCCCGCTTACCGAGGCTTCGCTCACCTCCGCGCCCGTCTGGCAGACACCCGCCGAGGCTATCCTGTGCTTCGTCACCGCCGAATGGTGCGACGGCACGGAACAGAGCGACCTTTACAACGCCATCGCGACCACCGCGGAAATGGCCACAGAAACGCGCGGATTGCCGCCCGGCAATGTCGGACACGTAACTGCCTCCGGAGCGGGCTGGGCCGCGGGAACGGCCGTTTTTGAGGGCATTTCTACCATGCTCTGGCAACCTGCGCCCGACCGCCGAGGCGACCTGGCCCGGCGCATGATGTATATGGCCGTAATCCATCCCCGCGAACTCTGGACCGCACGCGGCGCCATGTTTTTCGCCGACGGCTTCTGGCCGTTGCTCACGCCCTTTGCCGCCGCCACGATGCTGGAATGGCACCGTGCCGACTCGCCCGACGATGTCGAGCGCGCCGAAACCGCCGCCATCGCCGGCGCGCAGGGCAATTATAACCCCTTTGTGGCGCGTCCCGAACTGGCCGAATATCTATGGGGCACTCTCGCCGGCCGTCCGACACCCGGCGGTGAAACAGATCCGTCTGAACCGGCGCCGACTCCCCTGAAAGCCACATACAGCCTCGCCACGGACAAATACCTTGACCTCGTCTCGCCCTACGTGCCCGCGGATGCCGCCTGGCGCATCGACGGCCGTGCTGTCAGCATCACCCGTCTTCCCATTGCCGACCTCGGCGCTGGCCGCCACCGCCTCGATTTCACCTCATCCACGCGCCGCGGCAGCGTGATAATAACCGTCAATCCATGAGAGCATTGCTGTTGATTCTCGTCCTCCTTGCCCTTGCGGCTTGTTCCGGCGGCAACGGCACCCCTGTGCGCCCCGACGGCCCCGGCGGCGGGGATGAATCCCCCGCATGGACCCGTGACGCCTCCTTGCGCTTCGAAATCGGCGACCTCAGCCTCCGTTTCGACGACGGCGGCCTGATTATGGGCGCCGAGGCCGACGGTACACATTTTGTAACAAATCTTGCCGACGGCTTCCACGTCGCGCTCAACGAAACCCGTGGGACCTTGGAAATCAATGGTCAGCGCCTCTCCACACATGCTATGCGTGTGGAGAAGAAAAGCGGCGACACCCTTTGGATTTCAGCCCTGACAGACGAAATTGTTACACGGAATGTAATATTTGTAACAGTTTACTGAATTCCCGAAACTTTTGCCTCGCCCAATACGTTATTAAGGCAGAAACACACACAGAAGGCCGCCACAGAAGGGGACCCGGAATTTAAATTCCGATTTTTGAGGCTGAAAGTGCTACAAGGTTTCCTCTCGGTTAGTTAAGCGACCACAAGAGAAACAACTTTCCTCTTTGACGACTGCGGAGCATCGGCGCGCGATGCTCCGCAGTCGTCGTTTTCGGAGTCATAATCAGCCACAGGGCCGCATTGACGGGCCCCTGTGTCACCTATCGTGAATATTCCGCCTCCACCACCAGCGAGGCCAGCGTGAGGCCGAAAATGGCCGTCGTGTGCATGAATGTGCCGTTCACGGCCGCCTCGGCCGGCTCCTCGCGGTGCGGAAGCCGTTCGGGCGAGTAGACGCACAGGAACGGCCGCGAGGGCATCAGTCCGTTGCGGCGGAAATACGTGCGCAGTGCGCGCGCCAGGGGGCAGCCCGTCACTTTCAGGAACGGCGCCGTGGCAATCTGCGACGGATGCAGTTTCCGCGCAGCGCCCATCGACGAGAACAGCGTGGCCCGCGATGCCGTGGCATTGAGAATCAGCGCCGCCTTGCATTGCAGCGAGTCGATGGCGTCAATCACATAGTCATACGAATCCAGGTCGAACCTGTCGGCAGTTTCGGGCGTGTATCGCTCCATCAGCGGCCGGCAGTCGATTTCGGGGTTGATTTCGCGCAGCCTGCTGGCCATTCCCTCCACTTTGGGGCGCCCGACGGTGGCCGTCGTCGCCGGCAACTGCCGGTTGATGTTCGACACGGCCACGCGATCGTCGTCCAGCAGGGTTATATGGCCCACGCCGCTGCGTGCGAAGGCTTCGGCGCACCACGACCCCACGCCGCCCACGCCGGCCACCAGAACGCGCAATCCCCCGAGGCGCTCCATGCCTGCGGAGCCCATCAGGGGATATGTGCGTTGGAAAATTTCTGAACGTCCGGGCATCAGATATCCTCTTCGATGGAGAATTCGTCCGATTCGATGTCCGGTTCTGCGGCGGCTGCTGCCGTGGCGGGAGCCTCGCTTGCGGGCGCTTCGGTGGTCTTTTCAACGCGCCGGCGCATGCCGCCGTCCGTGGCTTTCATGGCCTCGAAAATCTCGCCGGAAATCTTCTCGGCCAGTTCGGGATTGTCGGCCAGCACGGCCTTGGCCGAATCGCGTCCCTGGGCCAGTTTGGCGCCGTCGTAACTGAACCACGAGCCGCTCTTCTTGATGATACCGTATTCAACGCCCAGGTCCACGATTTCGCCCGTGGACGAGATGCCTTCGCCGAACATGATGTCGAATTCCGCGCGTTTGAAGGGAGGGGCGACCTTGTTTTTCACCACTTTCACCAGGGCACGGCGGCCGTAAACCTCCTCGCCCTGCTTGATGGCTGCGCGCGAGCGGATGTCAAGACGCACCGACGAATAGAATTTCAGCGCGTTGCCGCCGGTGGTGGTCTCGGACGGCCCGAACATCACGCCGATTTTCTCGCGCAACTGGTTGATGAAGATACAGCAGGTGTTGGTGCGGGCGATGGCGCCGGTCAGTTTGCGCATGGCCTGCGACATCAGGCGCGCCTGCAGGCCTACGTTGCGGTCACCCATCTCGCCCTCGATTTCGCTTTTCGGCGTCAGGGCGGCCACCGAGTCGACCACCAGAATGTCGATGGCCGACGAACGGATCAGTTGTTCGGCGATTTCCAGGGCCTGCTCGCCGTTGTCGGGCTGGGCCATCAGCAGGTTGTCGATATCCACGCCCAGAGCCTGCGCATAGAAGCGGTCGAAGGCATGTTCTGCGTCGATAATCGCGGCGATGCCGCCCATTTTCTGGGCCTCGGCGATGGCGTGGATGGCCAGGGTGGTCTTACCCGACGATTCCGGGCCGTAGATTTCGATGATGCGGCCGCGCGGATAGCCTCCGACGCCGAGGGCATAGTTGAGTCCGATCGAGCCTGTGGGGATCACCTCCACATCCTCGATGTTCTCGTCGCCGAGTTTCATGATGGCGCCGCGGCCGAAATCTTTTTCAATTTTGCCCAGGGCCTGTTCCAGGGCTTCGCGGCGTGCGGCCTGAGGGTCCGTCGCCGTGCGTGTTTTCTTGGTTTTGTCTGTTGCCATTATATCGGATTTTATTGATTTTCAGAATATAAGTTTGTCTTCGGGTTTCGGCCGCACCGGCGGTCTGCCTCTCCTTGACAATGCAAAGTTACGCCTTGAGCGGGGTAATATCAGCGGACACCTGTGTTAATGAATATTAAATCGCACATTTTTTGCATCTGCCGCGAACAAACTCGCCCGCCCGGCGTTTTATTAGTACATAGCAAAATTACTTTTTCCATTGCAAGAAATGTGAT
>CAJJOO010000189.1 GCA_905193395.1 uncultured Porphyromonadaceae bacterium | reverse complement strand
CGCGCACGCCCGCGCCCTCCTGCAGCCGGAGGAAGGGGGTGCCGTTTTCGTATTCAAAGAATTTTTCGTGGGTAGCACGCCATACGGGAGCGGCTGCACGCACAGGCGCGCGGCCGGGAGATTTGAAAACAGGGACGGGGGCTGCCGAGGCGCTCAGCGCTACGGCACAGCCGACAATTGCAAGAGTAAAATACTTCATTATCCGGAATTATATTATGTGATAAGATATTATCGGCCCGGATCAACTGGAAACAGGCCTCAGGTTTAACCGTCGCAAAGTTAGCACTAATCTGTGACAATGCGCCTCCCGATTTTGCTAAAAGTTCACAAAACCACTGAGTTTTTAGTTTATTTGGCAATCCATTCGCACATTATGCTAAATTTTGGAGAAATAGCGAAGTATTGTTGTCAATGAATTACTTTATTGATAATTTTGCAGCACCCTTTCAGAACATTATCGGACATCTAAGGTTTATAATTTAGTACTTCTAAATAAAACACAAATATACGCCACAGACATGCGATTAACAACCCTCATCACACTGACGGTAGCGGCCGCCGGGGCATTACAGGCCCAGGAGCCCGTGTCGTTGGATTCCTGCCGCTCGATGGCCCTGAGTTCCAACAAGCAACTGATGATGACACGCCGTGCCATTGACAAGGCGCACTACCAGAAAGAAGAGGCCTTCGCGGCATATCTGCCCGCCATCGACTTCAACGGCGGATACATATACAACCAGCGCGAAGTGTCCATCTTCGATTCCGATCAGTTGCTGCCGACCAAGACCTTCAACCCGGCCACGGGAACCTACGATTTCAACATCGTGACGAATCCGGCCACCGGAGCGCCCATCAAGACACCCGACGGCCAGTTTATTCCGTCGACAGTGGCTTTGATTCCGAAAGAGGCCATGACCTACAACATACACAACGTCTTCTTCGGAGCCATCACCCTCACCCAGCCCGTATTCATGGGCGGCAAGATTGTGGCCATGAACCGCATCACCCGCGATGCCGAACTGTTGGCGCGCCAGTTGCACAACAACGAGGTGGAGGATGTGATATATGCCGTCGACGCAGCCTACTGGCAGGTTGTGTCGCTCAAAGCGAAGTACCGTCTTGCAACTTCATATGTGGACATGCTCGACTCGCTATCGCGCAACATCCATCTGATGTTCGACCAGGGCGTAGTGACGAAAGCCGACGTACTGAGCGTCGACGTCAAACTCAATTCGGCCCGCGTCGACCTCACCAAAGTCGAGAACGGACTGGTACTTAGCCGCATGGCTCTGGCCCAGGTGTGCGGACTGCCGGTGAACACCGTCTTTCCCCTTGCTGACGAAGATCGCGAACTGGCCGGGAACATTGACTGCCCCGTCCCCGTCTACGACATGAACGAGGTCTACGCACGCCGCCCCGACCTCGAAGCCCTGCGGCTGGGAGTGCAGATTGCCGGCCACAAGAAGAGTCTGGCCCGTTCGGCCATGTTGCCCACGGTGGCCGTTGTCGGCGCATACTCGTTCAGCAACCCCAACATGTTCAACGGTTTCAAACGCCGTTTCAACGGAGCCTTCTCGGTGGGCGCCACCGTCTCGATTCCCCTGTGGCACTGGGGCGGCAACTACAATAAATACCGCGCCGCGGCCGTGGACGAAAGCGTGATGCAACTGCAACTGGAGGACGCCCGCACAATGGTTGACCTGCAGGTGCGTCAGGCCGCCTTCAAGACCACCGAGGCATACAAGACCTACAACACAACCTGCGACAACCTGGCCCGGGCCGACGAAAACCTGCGCTGCGCCACGCTGGCCTTCGCCGAAGGCATGGCCACCACCGAACTGGTGCTCGAGGCCCAGACGGCATGGCTCAAGGCCCATTCCGAACAGATTGACGCCATGATTGACGTGCGTCTCTGCGACGTCTACCTCTCCAAGTGCCTCGGCACACTCTATTAATCCCCTTTATGACAAAAAACAACACACATCAATAAAGACCATGAATCAAAACATATTGCCAACAGACAACTCCGTACAGGAAAAGAAGGCCAACCGCGCCCTGATGGTGACGATGGGCGTCGTCGTCCTCGCAGTGGCCATCATCGCCATTGCCGGACTGCTGATGATGAACCATCCCGACGAGGTGGTGGAAGGTCAGATAGAAGGCACCACAGTCAGGGTTTCGGGTAAACTGCCCGGCCGCGTCGTGGAATTTTTCGTCGAGGAAGGAGACACCGTTGCCGCCGGCGACACCCTGGTGCGCATACATTCCAGCGTGATGGAGGCCCAGATGACCGAAGCCCGCGCCATGCAGCAGGTGGCCGAAGCACAGAACCGCAAGGTGGACAACGGCACGCGCAGCCAGATTATCCAGGCCGCGGCCGACATGGTTTCGCAGGCCACCGCAGCCGTTGAAATCACCCGCAAGACCTACGAACGTATGGAAAACCTGTTCCGCGAGGGCGTGGTTTCGGCCCAGAAACGCGACGAGGCGAAAGCAGCATACGATGCCGCCGTAGCCGCCCGCAACGCAGCCGAAAGCAACCTGTCGCTGGCACGCGCCGGCGCCCAGATTGAGGACAAGGAATCGACCTCGGCTCTGGTACAGGCAGCCGGTGGAGGTGTGGCCCAGGTACAGGCCGTCCTTGACGACAGTTACCTGGTGGCTCCCTGCGACGGCACCATCGACATAATCTATCCCGAACCGGGCGAACTCGTGGCAATGGGCACGCCCATCATGACAATCCTGCAGAGCGGGAAACGCTGGGTCACCTTCAACGTCCGCGAGGAACTGCTCAACGACATGAAGATGGGCCAGGAAATCGACGTGATGATTCCGGCCCTGGACCGGCGCCACATCAAGGCCAGGATTTACTATGTGCGCGATATGGGCACCTACGCCACCTGGCGCTCGACCAAGAGCAACGGCTCGTGGGACAGCCGCACCTTCCAGATCAAGGCCCGCCCCGTCGACGGCACCGAGGACCTGCGTCCCGGCATGTCGGCCATCTACGACAAATAATCACTGCCACTGTCCTGAACATCAATTAAAAAAACAACAATATGTCCAATAAAGCGGGGTTCCGCGCATCACTTCTCCGGGAGACCCGGGTACTGACATCGCGCACGTCATATCTCATGATGATGATAATCGTGCCCGTGCTGATGGTGCTGTTTTTCACGCAGTTGCTTGCACCGGGACTGCCGCTGAAGGTGCCCGCCGCCATCGTCGACCTGGACGGCACCAAGATGTCGCGCAGCATAACACGCAATCTCGACGCCACCGAACTGATTTCAATCGACAAGCGACTGAACAGTTACGACGAGGCTATGACGGCCGTGCGCCGCGGCGAGGTGTTCGGATTCTTCATCATTCCCCGTAATTTCGAGAAAGACGCCATAGCCGGCAACCGGCCCACGCTGGAATTTTACAACAATCTAACATATTTCGTTCCCGGCACCCTGGCCTTCAAGGGCTTCAAGACCGTGGCGGTGACCACTGCCGGCGGAATCGTGCAGACAAAACTGATCAGCGCCGGCCTCACCGACGAAGCAGCCGCCTCGATGGTGCAGCCCGTCAGTCTCGACGACCATCCCATCGGCAACCCGTGGATGAGTTATTCAATCTACCTCTGCCCGTCGTTCGTGTTCGGAACCCTGGCACTGCTGATAATGATGATGACCGTCTTCGGCATCACCATGGAAATCAAGCGAGGCACATCGGTGGAATGGGTCGGCACAGCCGGCGGCAACATGTGGGTGGCGCTGGCCGGCAAACTCCTGCCACAGTTCCTGATATGGAGCGTCGTGGGACTGTTTTCGCTGGGCTATCTGTTCGGCATCAAGAGTTACCCCTGCAACCATCCCGGCACGATGATTCTGGGCATGGAACTGTTCATCATCGCATCGCAGGCCATGGGCGTGCTGTTTGCCGGAATAGTGCCGAACGTACGTCTCAGCCTCATCATGGCCTGTCTGACCGGTATCCTCACGTTCTCGTTCGCCGGATATTCGTTCCCGGTGCAGAACATGTATGGCGCCATCGCCATTTTCTCGTATCTGGTTC
>CAJJOO010000188.1 GCA_905193395.1 uncultured Porphyromonadaceae bacterium | reverse complement strand
GACGTTATCGTAGGTCCAGGCCGACATATCGGAGTTTTCGCGACCGGGAATCAGAACGAGTTTCTGGCCGGGCGTGGGTGTGGGGGTACTTCCGTCGAGTTTGTAGGCGTCGGTGTTCTTGATACCGGGAAGTGTGTTGTACTTCATGACATCGCCATGGACGGAAACCTGCGAGCCGAGGAGACCGGGATTGTCAACAAGGTTGAGGGCGTTGCGCGGGTCGGTCTGGGCAACGAGCTGGATGCAGACGCAGTTGGAGGTGTTGGTGGTCGAGGGGTCGTCGGAGATAAGGATGTTGGCGCGCTGTGTGCCGCCGGCTTCAAAGTGGCCTGCATAGTCCTGATAGTAGCCCACGATGTAACCACGAACCCAGACGCCGGTCTGGACGGCCTCGGTGGTGGACGGGGGATTGAGGGCGATTACCTGTGCGGCGGTGTAGGGGTTGGCTTCGGTGCCGTCGCCCTGAACGGGGGGCTGGGGACCTTTGCCTTCGACAACGAATTCGGAGGACGAACCGTTGTTGCCGGTGATACCGTAGGTGCCCATGACTTCGGCGAAGCGGCCGCGGATGTCAATCTGTTTCTTATAGTTGTCAGGATTGTTGCGCAGTGTGGCGTCGTTCTGCAGGGCGGAGCCTTGGGGAACGGTGATTACGAGGCACTGTGCGATGTCTTTTGTGTCGGGGGTCGCACCGATGACGATGGTGTTGCGTAGGGTGGCCTCGGCACTCCATTCAATGTCGGCCGACGAGGAGACGGTCTCGACTTCGGGAGCGACTGTTCCGACGATGTAGCCGCGTACCCAACCGGTGACGTCGCCGCCGTTAACCTGATAGGCGATGGCTTCCATTACGTCGTAGGGGTTGGACTGGGAACCCTTGGGCACGCTGGGATGGCCGACGTTCATGATGGAGTTGGCGTCGATGAGGGTGAGTTGCCAACCGCCTGTGCCGGCGAGGTTCACATAGTAGCCGAGGAGGGCGACAACGTCGCATTTTTCGGCGGGGAGTTCCATGTTCCAGAAATTGGCGTAGCCGCTGGTGCGGATGTCAAGGGTGTTGCCCTCGGCGTCGCGAATCTGCTGTGTCTCACCGCTGGAATGGTAGGTAGAGAGCGTGGGGAGGGAAGCGTTGGCAACGAATTCAACGTTGTTGAAGCGGACCAGGGTGCTCTGCCACTTGCGGAGTTCCGCGGGAGTCACGCCGAGGTCGCTGAATTTCTCGACAACGACAGTGTCGACCTTAGCCACGTCGGGCATGCCGTTGAGTTCGGATGCGCGGGTGAAGAATTCGGGCGACATGAACGAAGTCTCGTAGCCGGGAATGGAACTGTTGTAACTGGGAGCACCCAACTGGAGGAGACCGCGGTATTTACCTGCGGAAAGGCCGGTGAGGTCGACCACGATTTCCTGGCCACGGCGGTATTTGAGATAGAGTTTATAGGAGTTGATCGAGAAGTTGATGCAACCGGTCTCGTCCTGGAGCACGATGTACTTGAAGCAGTTGCCGGCGTAGTCGCTGGAAACGACGCGTCCCTTGACGATGATATGGTCGCCCTGCTCCTTCATTTCCTCGGTGCGGTCGGCGGGGTCGGCGGCATAATATTGCTTGGTGTAGACGGTTTCGCAGTAGTTGTTTTCATCGCTCCACACCATATCCTTGAATTCGGCGATAGTGGTGTTGGCCTCCATTGTAGCCACAGGGATGATTTCGGACCCGGGGGCGTCGAAATCGTCCTGGCAGGAGGGCAGCGAGGCGAAGATGGCCACAGCCATCAATGCCGACACATATTTTTTCAGAATATTCATTGTCTGATATATATTATATATAATGGTGTGATGTCAGTTATTGTTTGATGGCAGTAAGCACCACGTTCTTGATTTCCCAGGTACCGGTGGAAGTGGACGAGGAAGTGTAGCGGAAACCGATCTGGATTTTCTTTCCGGCGAATGCGGCGAGGTCGATGGTGCCGCTTTCGGCGAAGTTCCAACTGTCGTTACCGGAGTATTCGGGGATTGCCACGGGGGTCCATTCGCCGCCATCGACGCGCACGCTGAGGGTGCATTGTTTCTTGGCATCGTCAAGCGAGGCGAATTTGTTGCAGCAGTGGCTGAACCGGAGTTGGGGCGAAGCGAAGCCGGTGAGGTCGAGTACGGGCGATATGAGCCAGGAGTCGCTTTCGAGGTTCTGACCGCTGACATAGGCGGAAGCCTTCATGCCATAGGTGTCGGTTGCTTCCCACACGTGGTTGAGGCCATCGGCGAGGAATACATTTTCGATGGTGAAGTCGCCCTGGCTCTTCGAGGCGAAGGATTCGTTGAGAATGGTGGTGAGATTGGGGTCGGGAGCGCCCTCGCCGTCGAAGTCGATGCAGCCGGCGGCATCGATGAGGAGCAACTGCCACGAAGTGCGGTAGCAGGACAGGATGCCGACCACGTCGCCGGTGCCGTAGGGAAGTTTGTCGTAGGCGAAATCGGCATAGGAACTGTTGTAGACAATCATGCGGTTGCCTTCGGAATCGACAATATAGCGGGAGGTGTTGCCGCCGTTGGAGAAGGGTTCGCCGGCTTCGACGAATTTAACGCCGTTGATGCGGACCAGACGGCTCTGCCATGCGATTTTGCCTTCGAGGGTCTTCATCTGCTCGTTCATCTCGGGGATGGTCACGACGGTGGTGTCGAGGGCGCCGGACCAGAAGTCGAGCATGGTGTGGGGCTTGAACAGGGAATAAGAGATGCGGTTGACGCCGGTGCCCTGAAGTGTGCCGAGTTGCATCAGCCCATTGAATCGGCCGATGGCGAGGCCGGTGACGTTAACGGCCATACCGACTCCCATGGGAAACAGTTCCTCGATTTTGGTGGTATCGAGGCCGATGGTGATGGCGCCGGTGGCGTCCTGCAGGACGAGGGACTTGTAGATGTTTCCTGCGGCGGTGGAGGAAACGACGGTACCGGCGATATATATGTCCTGGCCGTCCTTACGTCCGATTGTTGTGCCGTATGCGTCCTGGTCCTGCCAGTACTGAGTCTTGAGTTCAGCGATGGTCATTGTGGGCTTGAAACCCTCGGGATACGAGGGTACGTCCATGGGTGGACGCTCCCAGTTGTCCGAGCAGGAAGCGAGAGCCAGCGCGCCCAGCGCCAGAGAGGTAATATATAATGAAATCTTTTTCATATTCGGTATCATTGTGATTAAGCAGGGTTAGAAACGGATTCCGGCGTTGAAGAATACGCGGATACCCTGGGCGTAGGTGTAACGGTTGGGGTATTCGGAGCGGTTATAGTTCTTGGTGTCAAGGCGTCCCTGCTGGTAAGCATAGGTGCAGACGTCTCGGTTGTTGAGGACGTTGTTGACGTTGAGATTGAGGTTGAGTGTGACCTTGCGGTTGATGTAGATAACCTTGCCGATAGAGATGTTGAGCGTGAAGGCGTTTTTGAGTTTGTCCTGGATGCTGAGTTCGGCAATCTTGGCGGTGAGGTCGGCGGGGTTGGGATATTTCCGCCAGAGGTCGCCGAGAGCCTCGTGATAGGCGGGCGAGAGGTTGACGTAGGCGTCGCCCTGGAATGTACCGTTGATGTTGAAGAACCACATGCCGGGGGCGGCCCAGTCGATGCCGATGTTGGCGCAGTACTGCGGAGTGGAGCCTACGTAGTAGTTCTTGAGGTAAACGGTCTGGGTGGTGTCGGGGTGGAGGCCGTTTTCAAATGTACGTGTACCCTGGGGGTTGTTCTTGTACTGGAAGCGGGCATACATACCGGCGAATGTTGCGGTGATCGAAGGGGTAATCTTGTAGGCCATGCCGAGTTCGATACCCTTGTAGACCTTCTTGACACCGGAAAGGATGTAGTATGTGTAGGAGTTATATCGGTCGTCGTAGAAACCGGTACGCTCGATACCGTCGTCGGTCATTGTTCCGAAGGCTGTAACGGCACCGCGGAAGCGGCGGTAGTTCCAGATGTAACTGATGTCGCCGGCGAGGACACGTTCGCTGGTGAGACCGTCGACCACGTCGTTCTTGACGCGGGGCATCAGGTAGATTGCGTCGGCCAGCGGAGCGCGGGTGCCGACTTCGGCGTGTGCCGAGAAGTAGTTGTGCCCGTCGAGTTTATAGGTGGCTCCGGCCTT
>CAJJOO010000187.1 GCA_905193395.1 uncultured Porphyromonadaceae bacterium | reverse complement strand
CCCGGGCCGACGTATCGCCGGAATAACATTGTTAAGGATATAACTTTGGTCTTCGGCCACGATGCGGATTTTATCCTTGGCAATGTCGGTATAGACGAATCCTAGATCGAGCAGTTCGTTGTTGTAATGCTTCTGTTCGGGCATACGCATTATGCGGCCTACTGTCTGAATCGTGAACTGGTCGCTCTGCAATTTGCGGAAAATGAGCAGGACGGCTGCGCGGGGACAGTCCCAGCCCAGGGCGATGGCCTCCTTGAACAACAAAACTTTTGCCATGTTGTCGGGCTTTTCCAATCCTTCGAGGTTGGCCTTTTCTCCGGCGAGCCATACGGCAAGTTTGCCTTTCTCGACAGTGATTTCTTCATTCGGATTGTAACGGAGATATTGCTTGACAACTTCAGCCACTTCGTTGTCCTCTTCCGTCATATTCTCCTTTGTGTCGTTTGGAAGTTGGATAAGCAACAGTGGGTTAATCTTGACTCCGAGACGTTTGTACTCGTCGCCTATCTGATTGCGTTTGGCAAGCGCCGTTTTCAGCAGTCGTTCTTCGAGCGACATCGGGTCGGCTGCATCGACGTCAATATCGGGGTTAAGGACCACTTCTTTCTTTATCATGCCGGCATCGATGACGTCGCGACGCTCCACGAGCACTTTCTGCGTAGTGCCGTTGACAGCGGTTTTGGGCGTAGCCGAGATACGGATTTCGACTTTCGGGTCAATGCGGTCGAGTACTTGCCCCGACTTGTCGGCGGTCTTCGACCAAAACATATGTTCCTCATCGATAATCGCAACTATTGGCAAGCCGAGTTCTTCCTGAGTGCGGCGCGTGATTTCGTAGAGCGAAGCGCTGCTTTCGCTGTCGCGCACCATCAGATTTTTATCCTTGTTGACGCTCTCCCAGTTGACGAAAAGAATCTCGCCGGGGCGTATGCCCTCGCTTTGTTCGAGTTCATCGAACATCACGGGACGCAGTTTGCGCGTTTCTTCAAAAGCGCCTTTCAAACTCTGATAACTCTGCAGGTGGAGTTTGCGCGGTGCAAACCATATAAAGGCACACTCCTGATACATGGAGTCGCCACGGTCCTTCAGGTCGTCGACGATGGCGGCGAGGGCCTGACATGCCATTACGGTTTTGCCCGCGCCGGTCGGAGCCTCAAAAACAATCTTTCGGCGCGAGCCGGGCTGATTGAGTGCTTTTACAGTCTTGTTTGTGAGGTCGGCTACGGCCTCCTGCTGGTAACGTAGATTTTTCATGCCTGGCCCTCCTCGTCATTGATTGTGCTGTCAAATAATCCTCCGAGTCCGGTGTCGTCGCCCCCGGCGAGTGCATCTTCCTCTAATTCGATATCGAGCGGCTGCTGACGGCGTTTCGGAAGGATGCGTTTATAGGTATTGTAGATTGCGGCAGGAAGTGCTGTAGGCTCCACCTTGTCGGCCACCGGCTCGAAAAGGTCGGAGGCGGGGTCATCGCTTGGCGAGAATACATATACTTTGATTGGCGCAGACACGTCCATCCGCTCGATTATGCCGACGATTTCCTCGATATATTCTTCGCGGTAGATAACAAGCATCTGCTTTTGGCCGTTGTCGAAGAAGCGGAAGACTTGCGGGTGTGTCTTGACACCGCCCATCGTCGGCTGCTCTGTGTATAGGTTCTCCTTGATGCAGAGCATATCGGTGGAGAGGTTGACGAGGCGACGCATATTGCGCATGGAGTGCTCGCGCCCGATGAAGGCAGTGCGGTAGTAGCGCAAATTGTTGTCATGCAGACCTTCGACGTGTTCGCCGTTGGGTTTGGTATAACCTTGGATTACTCGCTTGTTGCGCTCGTAGGTCACATTTTCGCATATGCCATTTTCATTGTTGGTGCAAAGAATACACTGACGCTTGCCGCCATCCTCTGCATTTAACTGCATGACAGCATGAAGTGTAGTCCCTGAACCGGCGAAAAAATCAAGGACTATGATATTGGTGCTTCTGATTAAGTCAATCAAAAATTGAATTAATACAGTCGGTTTTGGGTACGCAAATGCTCTGTCACCAAAAATTGCTTGAATTTCATTATTGGCAGTGCGATTGGTGAAATCAGAAAGAATATTCTCAAAAAGGCCACCTTCTCTTGTATCTAAATACAATCTTTCTTGAACTTTCCATCGACCAGTTCTTTGGTTATAGGTGAATTCTATGATACCTGCTTCAAGCCTTTTTTGATATTCTTTTGGGCTACATCGCCAAGTCCAATCTTTTGTTGAGTAATTGCCATTTTGTCGCTTTTCCCATTTTTCTTTATCTCCACCCGGATAGCATACGACGCCATTGGGTAATGTTATGGGATAGTCCAAAGATTTATGATAAGAAAGGCTACCAAAATCTAAAGACATTAAACGATATTTGCGTCCATGTTCGTCTATTTTATTAAATATCTCTTCATCTGGCGCTTTGCTTTTGAACTTTATTGGATTCTTGCCATAACAAAGAATATACTCAGTGTTATTCGCAAGAAATTTACTATCGGATTTTCCGCCTCCTTGCTTTCTCCATATTATAGACGAAATAAAAGCGTTTTCCGAAAAGATTTCGTCACAAAGCAACTTTAAAGCAGCCTGTTCATTATCATCAATCGAGATGAAGATAACTCCACGTTCAGAAAGTAACTTCTTGGCGAGGCGGAGGCGCCGTGACATGAACGAGAGCCATTTGGAATGGCGGTAGTTGTCTTCGGAGTCAACGTAGGAGTCGTTATAGATGAAGTCCTTGTTGCCGGTATTGTAAGGGGGATCGATGTAGATAACGTCGATTTTGCCCTCGTGAGTGTAGGCAAGTGTTGTCAGGGCTTCGAGGTTGTCGCCCTCAATTATTATATGATTGGGTAAATCGTTGTTGCTTAGCGATTTACCCCCCCCCCAATTATGGCGCGGCTTTTTATTTCTGTCAGGACAGGCAATTCATTCCGAAGCCTTTCCTCAACTTCTTCGGGTTTATCTTCCCAAACAAGACCGTAGGTCTTGCTTTCGCGAAGGAGTCCGAGCAGCGCCGCACGTTCATCGTCGGTCAAGCCATCAATGGTCTTGACTCGATCGATTAACTTATGACGGTCAGTCGCTTTCATGGTCGTTTGAATGTGGTTGCAAGATAGATTCCGGTTTTGATATGGCATGAGGTTATGTTATATAAAACCTCTTTGTATTCATGCTATTTAAAGACAAAGTTAATAAAAAATCTTTGATGCAATAGACTTGTTATAAATTTACTTAAAGAATGGACGTATATTTCTCTAAGTAGATATGCCTAAGATAAAGATAGGTGGGGTTTTGAGCAGGAATCAGATTCCTTTTATGATTTTTTTAGGAAATGGGGATGGCGGAAATGACGGGGAATTTTGTTATTTTTGCAGACCGCCTCTGTGTCTCCGGCTCGGGCCATGTTTATGGCTCTTTATATCGGTGGCGTTGCGTCTTTGAGTATTCAACTTTATATAACTGACATAAATGAAACGTTCCTACATTTTTCTGGGTACAGGCTTTGAGGAAGTCGAGGCCATCACTCCGGCCGACGTGATGCGTCGCGCAGGCCTGGAGGTATCTCTGGTATCAATCAACAAGCAGCGTCAGGTGACCGGTTCGCATGGTATCACCATCGATGCCGACTTCGTCATTGAGAGTACGGATTTTTCGGATGCCGACTGGCTGATTCTGCCCGGCGGACTGCCCGGCGCACACCATCTGGCAGGCAGTGAGATGCTGACCGATCTTCTGAAAAAACATGCCGCGGCCGGCGGACGTATTGCCGCCATCTGCGCCGCTCCCGGTGTGGTTCTGGCTCCGCTGGGGCTTCTGGAAGGCAAAGAGGCTACGGCCTATCCGGGATTCGACAGCGAACTGGCCAAATTCGGCGCCACGCCGCGTTCGGCCCGCGTCGTGACTGACGGCAATTTCATTACGGGCAACGGACCGTCGTCGGCTCTGCCCTTCGCCCTGGCCATTGTGGCCGCGACCGCAGGTAAGGATGTCGCCGATGATGTCGCCGACGGCATGCTCGTCAATTTCTGATACGGCATAAACGGATAATATAAAAATGTCGGTCGTCACGCGGATGTGTGGCGACCGACATTTTTATAGATGCTGTGTCTGAGGGTTATTTAGCCGA
>CAJJOO010000186.1 GCA_905193395.1 uncultured Porphyromonadaceae bacterium | reverse complement strand
GACAAGTTCCGTTTCATACGCGAACTTTTCGGCGGCAGCGACGTCGATTTCAACGGCACCCTGGACCTTATCGCTACTATGCACTCGCCGGCCGAGGCACGCGAATACCTGTTGCAGGACCTGGCCTGGGACGCCGAATCGCCCCTGGTGGCCGATTTTCTTGCCTACGTAGACAATTATTTCACAAATGGCAGGTAAACTGTACATAGTTCCCACTCCGGTGGGGAACATGGCCGATATGACACCCCGTGCCGTCGAGGTGCTGAACGAGGCAGACCTCATTCTGGCCGAGGACACACGCACCACGGCGCCACTGCTGCGCCGCTTCGACGTGCGCACACCCATGGCCAGCCATCATAAGTTCAACGAACACGATACTGTGGCCGCCGTGGCCGGGCGTATACTCGGCGGCGAGACCGTGGCCTTGGTGTCCGATGCCGGGACCCCCGGAATTTCAGACCCCGGATTCATGCTCTCGCGTGAATGTCGCCGCCTGGGAATCGAGGTCGTCACCCTTCCCGGTCCGACGGCCTTTGTGCCGGCACTGGTGTCGTCCGGACTGCCATGCGACCGCTTCGTCTTCGAGGGCTTCCTGCCGCCGCGCAAAGGCCGCGCCACGCGTATTTCAGCCCTTGCCGCCGACCCGCGCACCTTTGTCATCTACGAATCGCCCCTGCGCCTCGTGGCCACGCTGACCGACCTTGCCGCCGCCTGCGGCGAGGACCGTCCGGCCTCCGTATCCCGCGAGATTTCCAAAGTCCACGAGACCACCGTGCGCGGGACCCTGGGCGAACTGTGTCGGTTTTTCACCGACAACAATCCTCGCGGAGAGATTGTTATAATTGTACAGGGAGTTGCCCAGACCGCACCCCGCGTACATGTGAACAAATATAAGCAAAACTCAGAACAATAACATTTTCAACCATTTTACAGACATGAAACACTTCCTTATCGCCGCTCTGGCCGTGACGCTGCTGGCGTCTTGCGCCAAGAAAGTCAACGAGGACGAAGCCGCCCAGCAGGAGGCCCTCGAAGAGGCTTCGCGCCAGGAACTGGCCGTCGCCGTCGCCGACCGCGACCAACTTCTTTCTCTCGTGAACGAAATCGCCACAGGAATGGACCAGATCAAACGGCTGGAAAACATCCTTGCCGTTTCCGACGGTATCTCCGGTGAAACGCCTTCGCAGCGCGCCCAGATTGAGGCCGACATCGCCGCAATCCAGGCCACACTGCAGCAGCGCCGCGAACAACTGGCCGACCTCGAGGCCCGTCTGGCACAGTCCAACCTCAACAACAAGAACCTGCAGAACACAATCACCACGCTCCGCGCGCAGATTGACAGCCAGTCGGCCGAAATCGAAACGCTCCGCGCATCGCTCGACAATGCCAACCGCCGCATCGGCACCCTCACCTCGAGCGTTGACTCGCTCAACACCACCGTCGCCAACGTTACGGACGAGCGCAACATCGCCCAGCAGCAGTCGGCCGACCTCACCAACGAACTGAACACCTGCTACTATGTCGTGGCATCGAAGAAAGAACTCTCCGAGCACAAAATCATCGACAGCGGCTTCCTGCGCAAGACCAAGGTCCGCAGCAGCGATTTCGACCAGAGTTTCTTCGTGACCGCCGACAAGCGCACCCTCACCACCATCGCCCTCCACAGCCGCAAGGCCGAGGTTCTCACCGCCCAGCCCAAGACGTCCTACCGTATCGTGGACCAGAATGGCCAGAAGGTGCTTGAAATCCTTGACCCCGCCGCATTCTGGCGCACGACCAACTATCTGGTGGTGAAGATTGACTGACGCACGAACATTTATAGACACGTAACGACGGCCCGCCCTTCCGAAAGGAGGCGGGCCGCCGCCGTTTAGGTTATCGGCGCTGTTTTTTGCACCTTTGCGGCCGCGGCGACAAATTTTGCCGTTTTTTGTCGCTTTTAATTATTTTTGCCGTTGCAGATAGCGTTCGGGCAAGAAAGTTTTTGTAATTTTGCATGCCGAAGAGGCGTCCTGCTTTTCCCGCGACACACCGGGACGAAATCAGGCAGTCTGTTCCATACATCTCACAACAGCGAGTTTTAATATCCATCATGGCACAAACACTTCCTATCAAATCCGCTCTCATATCGGTTTTTGACAAGACCGGGCTCGACGACATCGTGCGTGCCCTAGTGCGCGGCGGCGTACGGCTGCTCTCCACCGGAGGCACACGCGATTACATTCTCTCACTTGGTTTTGACTGTGACGCCGTCGAGGACCTTACCGGCTATCCTTCGATACTCGGCGGCCGCGTAAAGACGCTGCATCCCCGCGTTTTCGGCGGTATCCTGGGCCGGCGCGACCTTGAGGAAGACCTGGCCACGATGGCCTCGCTCGGAATCCCGCCCATAGACCTGGTGATTGTCGACCTCTATCCTTTTGAAAAGACTGTCGCTTCGGGCGCCGACGATGCCGCGATTATCGAGAAAATCGACATAGGCGGTATTTCGCTGATTCGTGCCGCAGCCAAAAACTGCGCTTCCGTGGCCGTGGTGGCATCCAAGGCCCAGTACCCCATACTGAGCGGCATCCTGGAGCGCGGCGACTGCTCGACGACCGCAACCGAGCGTGCCCTGCTGGCCCGCGAGGCATTTGCAGTCTCCTCGGCCTACGACACGGCGATTTTCCATTACATGGCCACGCGTCTGGAGGCTCCGGCTCCGCATCTGCGCCTTGCCGTCGACGGCGCCACCGAACTCCGTTACGGCGAGAATCCACACCAGTCGGCCCGTTTCTACGGCGACTTCAACGCCATGTTCACCCAACTCCACGGCAAGGAAATCTCGTACAACAACCTCCTCGATATTGATTCGGCGGTGGCTCTGATTGACGAATTCGACCCGTCGGAACCCTGCTGCGCCATCCTCAAGCACAACAATGCCTGCGGTGTCGCCGTGGCAGCGACTCCGGCCGAGGCCTGGACCGCAGCCCTGGCCTGCGACCCCGTGTCGGCTTTCGGAGGCGTGATTATTATGAACACACCCGTCGACGCCGCTACCGCCGAGGGCATGGACTCCATTTTCTTTGAGGCCGTGATTGCCCCGGATTTCTCGGAAGACGCGCTGACGATTCTCTACCACAAGAAGAACCGCATCGTGCTGCGGCGCAACACCGCTGCCGCCGTCCCTCCCATGGTGCTTCGTTCGGCCCTCAACGGCGTCCTGATGCAGCAGCGCGACACCCACACCGAGAATCCCGCAGATTTCACCGTGGTCAGCGGCACCCTTACTGACGCCATAGCCGCCGACATGGTGTTCGCCAACAAGATTGTGAAGCACAGCAAGAGCAATGCAATCGTCCTGGCTCGTGACGGCCGTCTGCTGGCATCGGGCGTAGGCCAGACCTCGCGTGTCGACGCGCTGAAACAGGCCATCGACAAGGCCCGCGCCTTCGGTCACGACCTGAAAGGTGCCACAATGGCCTCGGATGCTTTCTTCCCCTTCGGCGACTGTGTGGCCCTGGCCGACGAGGCCGGCGTTACCAACGTCGTCCAGCCCGGCGGCTCGATTCGTGACAATGAATCCGTTGACTATTGCCGCCAGCATGGCATGACGATGGTGATGACCGGTCACCGCCATTTCCGCCACTGATTCCGCACGCGGACACGCCGCCCGAACGATTTAACGAATTTTCAACACAACTCCACGAAAATACATTAATACAAGAATATGGGACTGTTTTCACTGACCAAGGAAATAGCGATTGACCTGGGCACGGCCAATACGATTATTATCCACAATGACAAAATAGTGATTAACGAGCCTTCGATTGTGGCTCTCGACAACCGCACCGACAAACTGATTGCCGTCGGTACCGAGGCCCACCTGATGGAAGGCAAGAATCCCCAGGGCATCCGCACCGTCCGCCCCCTGCGCAAAGGTGTGATTGCCGACTTCAACGCTGCCGAACTGATGATTCGCGGACTGGTGAAGAAAGCCAGCAGCAAGAGCAACTGGTTCTCGCCGTCGCTGCGAATGGTGGTCGGCATCCCTTCGGGTTCCACCGAAGTTGAAATACGCGCCGTGCGCGACTCGTCGGAACACGCCGGCGGCCGCGACGTATATATGATTTACGAACCTATGGCCGCAGCCCTCGGTATCGGTCTCGACGTCGAGGCTCCCGAAGGCA
>CAJJOO010000185.1 GCA_905193395.1 uncultured Porphyromonadaceae bacterium | reverse complement strand
GACGAGCCTTCGGCGTTGTCGTTAGTGCCCATGGCGGACTGAGGTAGCGTCCACATCACCGACAGGTTGGCGAAACCGTGTTCCTCAGGCAGGTGGCCGACGGTGAATCGGCTTCCAGTGGCGGCTGCGCCGGTATTGAACACGGCATAGTGGTGTCCGTTCATTGTGAACAGGCACAGGCCGTTGTCGGCAGTGGCGGCGGAGGCCATTCCGGGGGCCTGGGCCAGCGAGGTGACTACCCGGGCATTTTCCCAGTCGTAGAGGGTGGGGACGGTGTTGCCGCCGTCCACGTAGCAGTGTGTACCGTCAACGGCCACGACGCGAGGCGAATCACCGAAATTACGTGCCGATGCAGGCGCGAATTCCTTCATCGATGCGGTCTCGCAACTGATTTGCTCGCCGCCTTCGAATACCCAGCGGGCTATGAGGGCTTTGCCCGAAATCGGAGCATAGGCCGTGAACGTGCCGTTGATAACGTCGCCATAGACTGCAACGTGGTCTATGTTTGTCATCGCGCGGCCGACGCCTTTCAGTTCGGCGGCCGTTTCCACGCCGCCTGTGGCCATGTTGACGCTCATCAGCAGCAGGGGCCGCAGTTGGGCGTTGGTGGTGGCGTTGACGATGAAGATGTTCCCCTCGGAGTCGCGTACCAGGTCGTTGCAGGGCAGGTTGCTGACCGATGCCTCGGGGGCCAGTTCGATGTCGCGCACATGCTCGCCGGTTGCTGCGTCATACTGGCTCAGGAATGCCCGCGATGTGGCTTCGTTGCCGCGACGGCCGGTGAGGTAGACATAGTCGCGTGTAGCCACCATGCCGGAGCGGACCGAACCGTCGTCCTCGGCGGCGAATTTGCGCGTCCAGAGGCTCTCGACGGCCAGTTCGCCGAAATTGTCGTATGCGGCGGGATCGGTGGCTACGGTATAGCCGTTTTCAGTGGAACCTGCCTCCGGGCGTACGGCTGTGAACAGGCCGGTTTCGGATACCGATTCGTTGATGCGGTTGCCTTTTGCCACAACGCGCCAGCCGTGACTGCCGTGTCCCAGCACGCCGCGGGGCACGGTGAACGAGGTGCTGCCTTCAACTTCGGTGGTATAGAGCGGGTGGTCGAAATCGTCATCGTGGGCCACAATTACAAAATACGATGTGGCGTCGGGCACGGGTTCCCAGGAGAAGGTGACTTCGCTGCCGCTCACTTCTGTTCCTTCGGCCGGAGTCAGCAGACGGGCCTGCTGCCCGGTGCGGCGCACAGGCGACGTGAAGCGGCGCACTTCCGATGCTGCGAACAGTTTGGTGGGCTCGGAGGCCATCACGCGCCAGTAGCAGGGCGTGCCGCTGCCCAGGTGGGAAAGATCGTAGGTCACATGGGCCTCTTCGATGCCCTCGCTCTTGAACAGGATATTCGAGAAATCGGCGTTGGCCGATACTTCAACATAGTAAACGGCGTTCTTGATCGGTTCCCACGAGAATGTCTGGTCCCAGACGGCTTCTGCACCGTCGGCCGGGGCGGTAAGCACCGGAGTGGCCGACATCTCGCCCGAATAGTTGAACACAGCCGGTTCGGATTCATATCCGTAGCCATCGTAGACGCATACTGCATACCAGTAACCGCGTTTCTTGTTCTCGGGAAGGGTGAAGGTGGTGCTGTAGGACACATCTTCCAGGAATTCGACGCTTATACCGTCGCCGTCCTCGGCCATGGCCTGCTGCAGCGAATGGGTGAAGGGAATTGCGTAGACCGTATAGCGTATGATGGCTTTCTTTGCGGGAACCGTGGGGTCCCAGGTCAGTGTGTTGCCGTCGAATTTCGGATTGGCCGGAGCGGCGTATACCACGCGGTCTTTCCAGTCGACTACGGGAACAAGTGCGCGGCTCTGGTAGGAATTATGCTCCAGATAGTTGCCCATGCCCGAGAGGGCCGGACCGTCGAAATACTTCGCGCTGTAATAAATCTGGCCGGAGGCATTGTTGCGTGTCATGTCGCGGCACATCTGCACCTGGGCGCCGATTTCGGCCCAGCCGCCGGTGGCCGTGTTGCCGCCGAAGTGGGAGGCTACCTTGTAGGCCGCGATGCTCACATAGTTGTGACGGCCGAAATGTTCGGCGATGTCGCTCCACCATTCGCACAGGGGGCCGTAGGCCGCCGTATTGTCGTCGCGTGACCAGTAAATCTGCGGTGCGATGAAGTCGATTGTGCCGTCATTGAGCCATGCAAGCGGGTCGCAGTAGATGCCGTCGTACATCCAGTCACTGCCCACGCGCGGGGGATCAAGGTTGTATTTATAGGCCGACGCTCCGGCCACACCGGCCGGCCCGATGCCGAAACGCATTTCGGGGCGCTCGCTCTGAAGCATGTCGTAGAGTTCTTTGACGAACGTATTCACATTGTTGCGGCGCCAGTCGCCGAGGCTCATACCGCTGTGGGCGTCCTGCCACATCTTGTAATCGCCGGCCGACGGACCTTTGGAAATCTGGTCGCCGGGATAGAAATAGTCGTCGAACAGGAAGCCGTCGATGTCATAGTTGGTGTAAATCTCGCGGATTACGTCCAGACAGTGCTGGCGCGCCTCGGGAATGGCGGGATTGAAGATTGTCCAGTTGCCCGATTTCAGTTCCCAGCCTTTTTCGCGCCATTCAAGGTCGAAAGGTGTGGTGAGCGTGTTGCCCTCCTTGTCGATTCGGAAGGGGTTTATCCAGGCGTAACATTCCAGACCGCGTTTGTGACATTCCTCCACGGCAAAGGCCAGCGGGTCCCAGCCCGGGTCCTGACCGCGGACGCCCGTGAGCGAGGCGCTCCACGGTTCGAGGGTCGATTTGTAGTAGGCGTCGGCCAGAGGACGCACGTGGACACAGACGCCGTTGAAATTGTGTTGCTTGAAATTGTCGAGATACTTTATCAGTTCTGCCTTCGCTTTGGCTTCGTAAGACGGGCCGAGGCCTACGCCGCCGCCTTCGTTTGTGGGCCAGTCGATGCCCATTGCGGCCATCCATATGGATCGGAATTCGCGTTTTGGTGATGCCGCCAGGGCGCCCAGACTCATTGCGGCAAGTATGGCAATGGTCGCTAGTCGTCTGATTTTCATTGGTATTGATTGGCTTAAAGTTAATTGGTTTAGTTTTTTCCTTTCGCAAAGATAGTTATTTTAATTGAATTACTCGGGTTTGGAAAATTTTTTTAATCGGGCGGTACCGTATTTTGGCACGGATTTCGTAACTTTGCGAAAAATTAGGCGGCTACCGGCCGCCATTACTCTCAGGCAGTGAAGAAGTCCGCGTTCAGTCCCGCACTTGCAGTCGCCCTGATACTGGCGATTCTGGCGGCCATGGTGATTGAATTCCACCACCATGCCCACGACGGCTTCATGTGCCTGTGTGTCAACCCGGGCGAGCATCTGCATGCCGCATGCACGCACGATTGTGCCGGACATGGCCATGAGGCGCCCGGCGACGACGGCGACTGTCCTCTCCACATCGACGAATTCATTGCCGAGAACCATGGTGACGGACCAGCCTCGCCGGACAGCCCCGCGCCCATTTATGCCATCGTGCCGGTCGATGACTGTCAGGCTGATATGGCGCCGTCGAAGATTATGCGGCATATTCCGCCGGACAGCGGATTGCCGCAGGTGCCTTTGGCCGCCGGAAGGGGATTGCGTGCCCCGCCCATTGGATGATTACGAGAATTTTAACTCCTTTTCATCCAATCAGTTAATCACGCAAGTAAATGAACATAAAATATCTGTTGCCGCTGATGGCGGCTGCGGCGCTGTGCGTTGCCACGGGTTGCCGGCGCGGCGAGACCAATGAACTGGTCCATAATCACGAACATCACGAACACGAGGGAGCCGAAGGCCATGAGGGCCACCACCACGAGGAAGGCGAAGCCGATGAACACGAAGCCCACGAGGACGGAGTGATTGTCCTCAGCCCCGAGCAGGCCGTGCGTTTCGGCGTCAAAGTCGAAAAGACCGCCATCGCACCCGTTAATAATGTAATAAAGGTCGGTGGCACCGTGAATCCTGCCGCCGGAGCCTCGGCCGTGGCCGCCTCGCCGACTGCCGGAATCGTGACTCTTGCCCCCGGCATCGAGCAGGGCGCCAAGGTCAGTGCCGGAACACTTGTCGCCACAGTGCGCGCCGATGCCGTGGCCGGCGGTGATGCCGGACGTATCGCGGCTGCCGAACTCGAAGCCG
>CAJJOO010000184.1 GCA_905193395.1 uncultured Porphyromonadaceae bacterium | reverse complement strand
CGTCCCCAGGCAAACACATTGCCTTCATTGTCGGCGATTTCAACGATGTCGCCCTCGGTGAAGTTGCCTTCGACGGCAGTCACGCCGACGGCGAGGACACTGGTGCCGGGACGCGAGGCAATTGCCTCGGAAGCACGGGCATTGAGCCTCAGCAGGCCCTTGGCAAAGGAGCCGCTGCTGGCAATCCAGCGCTTGACGCCGGACGAAGCCTCGGCCGACGGCTCGAAATACGTGCAGGGAGCCTTGATTTCGGGCACAAGGGCGGTCAGAATGCCCTCACGGCGTCCGTTGGCGATAATGACGCCGATACCGGATTCGGCCACGCGGCGCGCCACGCCGTATTTGCTCGACATGCCGCCGCGACCCAGCGACGAGCGTCCCGCCGATATGTACTGCGACAGGTCGTCGCCCGGCTGTACGCGGTCTATGAGGCGGTTTGCCGGATCGGAGGGATCGCCGGTGAATATTCCGTCGATGTTGCTGAGGATTATCAGCCTGTCGCAGCGCATCATCATGGCTATCAGGCCCGAAAGTTCGTCATTATCGGTAAACATCAGTTCAGTGACAGACACAGTATCGTTCTCGTTGACAACGGGCACCACGCCCTCGCGCAGCATCACTTCCATACAGTTCTGCTGGTTCAGGTAGTGATGGCGTGTGGCGAAATTCTCCTTGGTGGTGAGTACCTGGCCGCAGACGATTCCATGGTCGCGGAACAGTTGCACGTAGCGGTCAATCAGTTTGGCCTGCCCTACGGCGCTGTAAAGTTGGCGTGCCGACACGGGGTCCAGACGATGACTGACCGAGGCCGAGAGTTCTCCCCGGCCGGCAGCCACGGCACCCGACGACACCATAATCACACCGATTCCGGCGGCATGCAGTGCCGCAACCTGGTCGACCAGCGCGCTCATGCGCGTGAAGTCGGGCGACCCGTCGGCACGGGTCAGCACGTTACTGCCGATTTTGACGGCTATTCGTTGGATTTTCGACATTTCAGTTTCAAAATCAATCCGTTAACCCGGGCGCGGAGCGGCAGCGCAGGCCCGTGGCTCACATCAAGTTGAGTTCCATCGCCCGGTAGAAATCCTTGAAAGCGGGGTATTTGTCATACATATATCCCAGCACCTGGCGCTCGTTCCAGAACATGGGCTGCAGCCCCTCGTCGACCACCTGCACCTCGAAGGAGAAGGAATCGTTCTGCAATGTGGTGCGCATGGCGGCGGTGATAGCGGTTGCGTGGGCGCAGATTTTACCGTTCTCGACCTCGTTGCCCAGCGTCACGACATATTTCCCGGGCGACACCTCGGCCGGGCGACGCTGACGCATCACGTTGACCAGGGCATGTTCGGTCTGGTTCGCGGCGATATAGGCATCCCAGGCGCGGGCGACGTCGGCGGCCGTATAGGCGGCGGAATGTTCCTGTCCGGGTGCCTGAGCGGATTCCCTGGTGCGGACATCGGCCATGCTCAGAGCGCCCACGCGCATCTGGCGCTGTGCAGGACGCTGCGGGACCTCGGCGGCTACGGCCTGTGCCTGCGCCTGCATGGCGCGAGGACTCTGCGTGGCCGGGCGCGACGGAACGGCGGGTCCCGATTTGTAGGGTGCGGGTGCCTCGGCTGTCGCGGTGACCTCGCCGGCCTGAGGCTGTTGTTTCAAGGGTTTGAGCGGCCCCTCTCCCCGGCCACTGTCAGCGGGCGAGGGGCTCAGAAGTTGGGCGATACGTATCAGCGTCAGTTCCACAAGCAGTTGCTTGTTGGACGACTGCCGGTAGTTGAGGTCGCAGTCGTTGCACAGGCCCATGGCGGCATATAGGAACTTCGGGGGGAGTTTGGCCGCGCGGGCCTTCATCTGTTCGAGGACGTCGGCGGGGACGTCGACCAGATTCTGCGTGGCGGGTGCGCCGGCCAGCATGATGTCACGCAGATATGCTCCGAGGCCATTGATGAAAAACAGAGGGTCGAAGCCCTTGGCACGGACAGCGTGGAAAATCACCAGCATGCCGGGGATATCGCCGGCCATACAACATTCCAACAGCCGGGAATAGTGGCTGGAATCGAGGACATTAAGGCTCTCGATGGTGCGTTCGTATGTGATGTTGCCGCGCGAGGAGGCGGCCACCTGGTCGAATATCGACAGGGCGTCGCGCATGGCGCCGTCGGCCTGCCGCGCGATGACGTTCAGTGCCGCCGGCTCGACGGTGATGTTCTCGGCCCGTGCCACGCGGCCGAGATGTTCCACCATGTCCTTGATTGATATGCGGTTGAAATCGTATATCTGGCAGCGCGACAGGATGGTGGGGATGATCTTGTGCTTCTCGGTGGTGGCCAGGATGAAAATGACATACGACGGCGGTTCTTCCAGTGTCTTGAGGAAGGCGTTGAAGGCCTGGGACGAGAGCATGTGGACCTCGTCGATGATGAACACGCGGTAGCGACCGCGCGACGGCGGTATCTGTACCTGCTCGATAAGCGCGCGGATATCGTCCACACCGTTGTTCGAGGCGGCATCCAGTTCGATGATATTCATCGAATTGCCTTCGTTGAAGGCCCGGCATGAGTCGCACTCGTTGCAGGCCTCGCCGTCGGCCGTCGGGTTTGTGCAGTTGATGGTTTTGGCGAAAATACGTGCACACGACGTCTTTCCCACGCCGCGCGAACCGCAGAACAGGTAGGCGTGCGCCAGGCGGTCGGTGGCGATGGCATTTTTCAGCGTTGATGTCAGCGCCCCCTGCCCCACGACAGACGAGAACGTCGACGGACGGTATTTTCTGGCCGAAACTATGTATTGTTCCATTTGCTAATGCTTGTATCGGACTATAAGTCCGGATGCAAATTTAGTAAATATTCGCTCCCGGTGCAAGTTAATTATTTTTGACAAGCCGGTGGCGGAGCGAGGCGGCCACACGCGCCACTATGAAGACAGCGCAGGCCAGCAGGACTATGATGGCCGAACAGGGCACATTGACAACTGCGCCGAGCATCAGGCCTCCAACCGACGTCAGCAGCGATATGACGGCCGAAACGGCCATCATCGAGCCATAGCGCCGGCAGAAAATCTCGGCCGTCATCATGGGCAGCGACAGCATGGCCATCAGCAGCATAACGCCCACCATCTTGATTATAAGCACGATTCCAAGCGCCACGAGGATTGTCATGGCGTAGGTGATATAGTTCACCGGCAGGCCGCACACCTGCGCGAAATCGCGGTCGAAGGCGCAGGCCACTATCTGGCGGTAGCGACGGGCGAAAAACAGCAGCAACGCCGCCGTGTAGACGGCAAACAGCACCAGATCGGCCGGCGTCACCGTCAGGATGCTGCCGAACAGGAAGGCATTGAGTTCCGGAACATATCCCGGCGTCAGAAACACGAACAGGACGCCGACGGCCATGCCTATGGCCCATATCACGGCGATGGCCGAATCCTCGCGCACGTCGAAGCGGCGCGAAACCCATTCCACGCCCACCGACGAGCCCACGGCAAACACCGCCGCCATGGCTATCGGATCAATGCCCAGGTAATAGCCCAGACCCAGGCCGCCGAAGCAGGCGTGGGTCACGCCGCCGCTTATCGCCACCAGGCGCCGCGTGATGATATATGTGCCTATCACGGCCGCGGCGATACTCAGAAGCACCACCCCGACAAGGGCATAGATGAAAAATGAATAACTGAACAGTTCGGCCATCTCTCGATTGTTTCTTGTTTTGGTTCAGTCGCCCGAAACGTGGCGCGAGGCCCGCGCCTCGGCGACTATCATCAGTAGTTCTTCACGTACCTCGGCGGGCAGCGTTATTCCGCGCAACTGCACCGAGCGTGCCCATGGCGCTATGTCGTCGGGCCGCAGGGTCAGCAATACCTCGCGGAACTGTTCGGCCTCCTCGTCGGTATACTCGTCGGCTCCGCGGCCGGCGAAGGCGTCGAGTTCCTCGTCGTCATAATACTCCACGGTGTCGCTCACCGAGGCCAGCAGGGAATCACGCTCGCAGGTTATGTGCATGCCGCAGCACTGTTCCGGCACCTGAGCCGGAGCCTCGTCGGGATGACGTCGGCGGTAGCGGCGGTCGGCGAGCCACAGCACAAGTCCCGCAGCCACGAGGGCGCCTGCTATGTACAACGCTATAATCATTCCTCAGGTTCGCTTTCGGTCTCGGCGGCCGCGTCCTCGACGCGGAATCCGGCGTCGCGCAGGTCGTCCCAGAATCCG
>CAJJOO010000183.1 GCA_905193395.1 uncultured Porphyromonadaceae bacterium | reverse complement strand
GTAATATCGCGCGACCTGACCGACGCCGAGCGCGAGTCGCTCAAAAAACGCCAGCGCACTCCGCGGTCCACCAAGATTGCCGTCGACGCCGTGGCCCTCATCGTCAATCCCGCGAACCCAGTCGGAAAACTCACCATCCCCGAAGTGGCCGACATCCTGTCCGGACGTTCACGTCAGTGGAACGACCTGCAGCCCAGCGACCTCGGCGAGATTTCCGTGATATTCGACGACCACAACTCGTCGCTCGTCACATACATGCGTGACTCGCTGCTGCATGGCGGCCAACTCGGTCCCAACGTGTATGCCCAGGGCTCCATCCCCGCCGTATTCAAGACCGTGATGGAGAACAAGAACGCCATCGGCATCCTCGGCGTAAGTTGGATTACCAGCGACATGCCCTCGGCCGACCTCCCCGCCAAGGAACTGAGCGAGCAGGTGATGAGCGACACCCCGATTCAGGGCGCCACCCTGGTGGACAGCGTCAAGGTCCTCAGCATCTACCGTCCCGGCGAGGCCCGCGCCTACAAACCCTATCAGGAGAATATCTTCAACGGAACATACCCCCTTTACCGCCAGATATACATGATAACCACCGGCGCATCCGGCAGCCTGGCCGGAGGATTCTATGCCTTCGTCACCGGCGATATCGGCCAGAAGATTATCATGAAAACCGGCATCCTGCCTGCGCGCGCACGCCGCATCCAGGTGGTGGAACTCCAATAAAGAATAATAATAAACAACAATCAATGTCAATATGAAAATCAAAGTTTTCCTTACCTTCCTGCTGGCCTGCGCCTTCATGGCTTCGGCCCAAAGCCAGGGCTACAAAGACGGCGTTGAATATTACAAGGCCGGACAGTATGAGAATGCCAAAACCATCCTTACACGTACCCTCAACCACGAGACGACAGACAAGGCGATGGCCAACTACTATCTCGGTCAGACCTACCTGGCTCTCGGCGACAAGGACCAGGCCATGAAACACTTCAATGCCGGTATGGCTGCCGACGCTGACTGCCCCTACAACTACGTAGGTCTCGGCGCCCTTGACCTGCTCAACGGTAACCTCGACGCAGCAAAAGACCACTTCAAGGCAGCCGAAAAACTTGGCAAGAAAAACTATGAGATACTCGTGGCCATCGCCCGTGCATACTACAACGCCGACCCCGTGAAGTACGGCAAGGAAATCGAGAAATACCTGGCAAAGGCCCACAAGGATTCCAAACACCAGGAACCCTCGATCTATATCCTCGAAGGCGATATGCTCTTTGACCAGGGCGACTTCGGCGGCGCTGCCGGCAAGTACGAAATGGCCATCGGCTACGACCACTCGAACCCCGAAGGCTACGTTAAGTATGCCAACAGTTATTTCAAGGTCAATCCCGCCTTCGCTATCGCAAAACTCGAGGAATTCCTGGCACTGGCTCCCCAGTCGGCTCTCGCACAGCGCGAACTGGCCGAGAAATACTACGAAGCCAACCACTGGAACAAAGCTGCCGAACTCTACGGACGCTATATCCAGAACCCCAACCACTTCCCCGAAGACAAGGCCCGCTACTCCGTCCTGCTGTACTACGGCAACGACTATCCCGCCAGCCTCCGTGTTGCCAATGAAGTCCTGGCACAGGATCCCGGCAACTTCCTGATGCAGCGTCTCCGTTTCCTCAACGAAGTGGCCATGAAGGACTATCAGAACGGTGCCGACCACGCCGCCTCATTCTTCAAGAACAACCCCAACGGCTACTTCACCTCGCTGGACTATACCACCTATGCCGACGCACTGAGCGAACTCAAACAGGATTCTCTGGCACAGGTTCAATACGAAATCGCCGTTGAGAAATTCCCCGAGAATCTCACCGTTCTCCAGGGCCTCAGCAACATCTACAACAAGAATAAGAACTACATCGGCGCCGCCGAGATGTACGACCGCTACCTCGCCACCCAGGAGAAGCCCGACCTCAACGACCTGCTGACCGGTTCCGGCCGCTGGCTCAACGTCGCAGCCAACGCCGGCGACGATGACGCCCTGATGACCAAGGCCTCAAACAAGGGTCTGGAATATGTCGATGCCGTGATGGCCGTCGCTCAGCCCAACCCCTACGTCTACCAGCGCAAGGCCCGCCTGCAGATTGCCGGCAACCACAAGGCCCCCAACGCCGAATCCATCGCCACCTACGGACAGATGCTCGACCTTCTGAACCAGAATCCCGAGAACATGAATCCGCAGAATCCCAACAACACACTCGACCTGTACCGCGAAGCATACCTCTTCGGCCTTTCCTTCTACAAGACCGAAGGCAACGAAGAGAAAGCGCTCGAATACTCCGAACTGCTCAAACACGTAAACGAACTGCTCGGACTCTAAACCGCAGCCGCGCATATAAAAGCCCGCAGGAGCAGTGCTTCCGCGGGCTTTTTTCAACTCAAAACAATCCTTATCCTCATATACTCCCAACAGTAATCATGGCATTGCAACCACTGGCCGAACGCCTCAGGCCTCAGACTCTTGACGATTATATCGGGCAGACCCATCTGGTGGGTCACGACGGCATCCTGCGCCGGATGATTGAAAGCGGAAACGTATCCTCGTTCATCCTCTGGGGGCCTCCCGGTGTGGGCAAGACCACCCTGGCCCGCATCATAGCCAACACCACCGGGAGCCGCTTCCACACGCTTTCGGCCGTTAGCGCAGGCGTGAAGGACGTGCGCGAGGTGATTGACCGCTGCCGAAAGGAAGCCGCCGGAATGTTCTCGACCGGCAGGCCCATTCTGTTCATTGACGAAATCCACCGTTTCTCGAAAAGCCAGCAGGACAGCCTGCTCGGCGCCGTCGAGGAGGGTACCGTGACGCTGATTGGCGCAACGACCGAGAATCCGTCGTTCGAGGTAATCCGTCCTCTTCTGTCGCGCGCCCAGGTATATACGCTCAATCCCCTCGACGAGGAACAACTCTCCACACTGCTCGACCAGGCGCTGAAAAAAGACCGGGTGCTGTCGACACGCAACGTGGAAGTCAGGGAAACCGCCGCCCTGTTCCGCTATGCCGGCGGCGATGCCCGCAAACTCCTCAATATCCTCGACCTGCTGGAACAGTCGGCCGCCGCCGGACAGACAATCGTGATAGACGACGAAATCGTCACGCGCAGTCTGCAACGCAACCCCATGGCCTATGATAAGGACGGCGAGATGCACTACGACATCATCTCGGCCTTCATCAAAAGCGTGCGCGGTAGCGACCCCGACGGCGCCGTCTACTGGCTTTCGCGCATGATTGCCGGAGGCGAAGACCCCGAATTCATCGCACGCCGTCTGGTGATACTGGCGGCCGAGGACATCGGTCTGGCAAACCCCAACGCCCTGCTGCTGGCCAACGCCACCTTCGACGCCATTCAGAAAATCGGCATGCCAGAAGGCCGTATCCCCCTGGCCGAGTGCACAGTGTATCTGGCCACATCTGCCAAAAGCAATTCAGCCTACATGGCCATCAACACTGCCCTGACCGAGGTTGAAAAATCGGGCAACCAGCCCGTACCGCTTCACCTGCGCAACGCCCCCACCGCGTTGATGAAAAAACTGGGCTACGGACAGGAATACAAATACGCCCACGATTATCCCGGAAATTTTGTCCGCCAGCAGTTCCTGCCCGACAAGTTGCAGGGCCTGCACTTCTGGACTCCCGGTCAGAACCCGTCCGAGGCAACCCTTGCCGCACGCCAGAAATCCCGCTGGAGCGATTGAACTGACGGTTTATTGCCGTAATTCCATTTCGGGAAAGGAAACGTTAACCTACATTAACGCTTAAACAACGCCAACAATAGTAAACTTTTCCTAAATTTGTCGGAAACAAATAAACCGACATTATGGCAATACCCAACACATTCAACACCGCTACGCCATGACAAGGAGCGGCAAAGAAAGTCCTCATCATGGCTGCGGCGGTTATAATCGCCTGGTTCATCGCTGATTTCACCAAATGGATTCCGGCCGGAGACGACAGGACCGTTTCTTATGAAGAAATCTCCAAAGCAATCTCGTCATTCGGGATGAGACCGGTTTCCACCCCCGGATATCTATACGTTATATTAGGATTGCGCGGCGGCGCCATCTGCGCCGCCGTATCGGCAATATTCTATTTCATACGCATATACCCGCTCTTCATTACCGGGGCGGCATTGACACTGGTCTCCACAGGCGTTGTAGCCTTCACGCTTCTTGGCGCCATGGT
>CAJJOO010000182.1 GCA_905193395.1 uncultured Porphyromonadaceae bacterium | reverse complement strand
CCCGCCACAACACGTCCTCAACTCGTTTTTCGGCCTATGCCCAGGACACCTACCGTCTCTCCACCACGGCCGGCTATCTGAACATAAACGGCGGTATCCGCATGTCCTACTGGAGTTTCAACAAGGAATTCCTGCTCAGTCCGCGTGTCAACGTCACTTTCGTTCCGGACCGCGCGCCGCGCTGGCTGTTCCGCTTCGCCACAGGCCTTTACTATCAGTCGCCGTTCTACAAGGAATACCGCATGCCCGTGGCCGACGAAAACGGCAACAACATCATCGTGCTGAACAATGAGATTAAGTCACCGCGCAGTTTCCAGTTTATCGGTGGTGCGGATTTCACCTTCCGTTCCTTCAACCGTCCCTTCAAACTCACCGCCGAGGCATACTATAAACTCATGTCGCGCCTCATTCCCTTTGAAGTCGACAACCTCAAGTTAACGTACGCCGGTCAGAATCTCACTAACGGCTATGCCGCGGGTATCGATTTCAAACTCTTCGGCCAGTTCGTGCCCGGCAGCGATTCGTGGATCAGTTTCTCGCTGATGAAAACCAACGAAAAACTGAACGGTGTGAACGTGCCGCGACCGACGGACCGCCGCTATGCCTTCGCGCTATATTTCACTGACTATTTCCCGAAATTCCCCCGACTGAAATTCAGCCTCCGCGGAATCCTGAACGACGGCCTGCCCACCACCGCTCCGCATCGCGGGCGTGACAAGGGCTATTTCCGCGCTCCGGCATACAAACGTGTGGATGTGGGTCTTTCCTACGGACTGGTGACTCCCGACGACCGCCAGCGCAACTCCGGCAATTTCCTGCGCCACTTCAAGAGCGTGTGGCTCGGTCTGGATTGCTTCAACCTCTTCGATATCTCGAACGTGAGCAGTTATTATTGGGTGACAGACGTCAACGATATACAGTATGCCGTGCCCAACTATCTGACCCGTCGTCAGATAAACGTGCGCCTGTCTATTGAGTTCTAAGTTTGGGGTATAGCGTTAATGCCTCCCTTTAAATCTTTTTGCGGAAGATAAAGCCCAACACGTCGCGCTGAATTATCGAGCCGCTCATGTATCCTACGCCGGTGTACAGCACTATGCCCCCGACTGCCTGCACGGCCAGTGTCACGGCATCGTTGTCAATCCATTGGCCTGCATACCACAGTGCCAGCACAATTATTGTGCTGAGGGCTGCATAGGGCAGCATCTGCCTGATCCAGGACATCATCCCCAGACCTGTGAGGCGTCCGACTTGTCCGAGCGTAATCAGCCACGCCACGGCGGCGGCAAGCAACTGGCCGTAAAGCATGATGGTGAGTCCCAGCACAGGGGCGTCGGCCGTCGACATCGTGATGAACGGCAGTGTCGCCACCAGGGCTGCAATCGCCACGCCATCCTTCACCACTTCCATCCACATTATTGTCCGCGCATGTCCAAGCGACAGCAGGATATTGTTATACAGTCCGGTGAATATGGTGAAGATGCCGCGCATCAGCAGCAGTTGGAATAGGATAATCGACGGGTCCCATTTCGTGCCGAAGAGGATATGGAATATCGGCCGGGCCATGAGCGCGAGTCCCAGGAGCAGCGGGAACACCAGATACGAGGTGAAGCGGTTCATTTTGGCCGCGGCGCGGGCAAAGCGCTCTCTGTCATCCTGCACGGCCGACAGTGCCGGGAGGAACGAGGACGTAAGTGTCTGGTACAGCGACATTACCCCCATTTTACTCCACTTGTCGCTCTGGGTATAATAGCCCAGTTGCCTCATTCCGGACAGACGGCCTATGAACAGCGAGTAGATGTTGAGAAACAGGGTGTTGAGAAACGAGGTGAAGGTCATGTTGACACCGACATGGAGGAAACTCCGCAGAGCTTTCCACGAGAACACCGCCGACGGGCGCCAGCGTTGCGACGTCCACAGCACCAGTGGCTTTACGGTGGAAAGCACAACGCCTTGCCACACGATGGCCCAGGCGCCGAAACCGGCCACGGCAAGCCATATCCCCGTGATTCCGGCAAGCGTCAGGGCCAGGGAATTTGCCACTGCTACCATTTTCACCTCCATGTTCTTTATTAGCCGATAAGTAGGCACGCTGGCCGCGGCATTGAGAATCAGCGTGAGGAACATCACGCGCGATAGGGGTATCAGGCGCGTGTCGTGCTGGAAAAATGCTGCGATTGCCGGCGCACACAGGAACAGGATGGTATAAAGCAGTCCCGCGACGCCCAGGTTGAACCACATCACGGTGCTGTAATCCGTCTGGGTGGGATTCTTGCGCTGAATCAGCGCCGACGAGAATCCGCTGTCTACCAGCAGCGACGCAAACGACTCAAAAACCAGTATAGCGCCGCTGAGTGGATACGTGCATTACGTGATCGCATTGTGCGCCCGCGGAGGCCATTATGGTGGTATCGGAGATGGGTGAGCAGTGGTCACCGCATACAGCGCCTGCGTGGCCACGCGGTCTATCACATTCCATTTCAGGGTGCGGGCCGTGCGGATTTTCAGTGACGGTTTGTCGGTCGGCGGCATGGGCTGGGCTACGCTGGCGATCAGTCGTTGCTATCCATCGGGAACGCCTTCACGCCCAGCGAGCGGTTGGTGATTTTCTCCGGATTGCCCACGTAATATACCTTTCCGGAGCCTGCGCCGTAGATGCTGAGGCTTTCGGTGGCGTTGCAGTCTATATTTCCCGTGCCCAGCAGTATCACCTTGGTGTTGCGGGTGCTGAGTTGGCCTGCCTCGATGGGTCCGGTGCCCACGGACGAGAGTTTCGCGCGTCCGGCCGTTCCCGTCAGCACGATATGGCCGTTACCGGTGCTGATTGAGGCATCTACCGCGCCGGCCTCTATGCCGCGGACTATGATGTTTCCGTTGCCGATCAGTTTCACCTTGAACTGCTGCACCGGAATGTTGTTGTTGACGGTTATTGTAGAGTCTGCGGCGTTTTCAACCTTGGCCAGGCTGCTTGAATACACATGCAGGGTGGGGAGGTCGTGGCGCGCGCCCGGGTCCAGGTCCAGTTGTATCAGCAGTTGCGACTTGTTGTTGGTGAACAGCAGCGACTGCGACAGCGTCGGTTCGCAGGTGAAATACACCCATCCGGCCGAGTCGGCCGAACAGTGATACTCGACGTTGATGCCGTCGGTGACTTTCAGCGACGTGAAATCCTGCACTTCGAGTGCATAGTCGGCGGGTTCGGCTGTTGCAGTGGTGACGCTGAAAAACAGAATCGTCAGAATAAGGAATAGTCTGGTATATCGCATGGTTGTATTATTGATTGTCAATGTGTAGGAAGTCGCGGGCAACGGTGTCGAGGATGGAATTCAGTTCGTCGGGGCTGTCGGCGCGCAGCATGGCAATTCGTGTGCTGCGGAAATCCGGGATGCCCTTGAACAGCGGGGTGGCGGCCAGATGGCGGCGGATATGCAGGATTCCGCGGATTGTCCCCAGGCGCTCGATGCTTTCGTTCACCAGGCGCCGGAGAATCGTCATCTTGTCGGCCGTCGTGAGGCTTTCGTCGCGGCCTTCCAGGGCCATGGTGATTTCGCGGAACACCCACGGGGCGCCGATTGAGGCGCGCCCCACCATGATGCCGTCCACGCCCGAGTCGCGGAAAGCGCGCACGGCGTCCTGGCCGGTGCAGATGTCGCCGTTGCCTATCACGGGAATGTGCAGGCGCGGATTGGCCTTGACGCGGGCAATCATTTCCCAGTCGGCCGTCCCGGTGTAGATTTGCGAACGTGTGCGGCCGTGTACCGTCAGCGCGGCGATGCCGCAGTCCTGGAGTTGCTCGGCCAGTTCGACGATGATTTTCGATTCGTGGTCCCAGCCCAGGCGCGTCTTGACCGTCACGGGCAGGTCGACGGCGTCCACCACGGCCCGTGTAATCTCCAGCATCTTGGGGACGTTGCGCAGCATCCCGGCGCCGGCACCTTTTCCGGCCACCTTCTTCACCGGGCAGCCGAAGTTAAGGTCGATGAAATCGGGCCCGGCCTCGACGGCCATCAGGGCGGCCTCGACCATAGGGCCGGTTTCGCGGGCATACAGTTGGATAGCCGTCGGGCGGTCGTCGTCCAGTTTCAGTTTGCGCGTCGTCGCCTCGATATTGCGCACCAGGGCGTCGGCGCTGACAAATTCGGTGTACCCCAGCGCGGCGCCCATTTCACGGCACAACTGACGGAAGGGCGCGTCTGTCACGTCCTCCATCGGCGCCAGCAGCAGGGGT
>CAJJOO010000181.1 GCA_905193395.1 uncultured Porphyromonadaceae bacterium | reverse complement strand
GTGGAGGGCGAACGCCCTCCACGCGCTGAATATCACTTTGCGGCGTCAGGCCTGGTGGGCCGGGCGCAGCAGGTCGTTGACGGTCTTGACGGGATTGAACGTCGACGAGGGGACTTCAATGAAGATAGTGGACCAGTCGCTCATGGCGCCGTTCCACAGGCCCGGCAGTTCGAGGGCGCGCAGGTCGCGGCCGCCCAGCGACTTCGACGAGATGAAACCTGTGTCGGGGTCGACATAGCGGGTCAGGTCGAAATGGCCGCCGTCCACGTCCTTGATATAGCATACCAGGTCGACGGGATTGAAATGCGTTGCCTGCGACATCATCTGCATGTATTCGGCATTGTCCGGATTTATCTGGGTGGATTCGAGAATCTGGGGCGAGAACGAACCGTCGCTGTTGCGGGCCAGGAACGGGCCGCCGCCGGGTTCGCCGTCGTTACGTACCATGCCGCACACGCGCAGGGGACGGTCGAGTTTCGATACCAGATAGTCGGCCAGTTCAGCCTCGGAAAGGCTATCGAACAGAGGCGAATCGGTGCAGAGGGTATCGCGCATGAAGGCCACGATTTCATTGAGGTCGTTTTCGGAATAGTTGCCGCCGCGCAGCAACAGCAGATAGTGCTGGATACGGTCGTGGGCCAGGATAAGTTCTCCGGCCAGCACCTGTTTGTAATGCACTGTGGACTGTTTGAGGGCGTCGGGCACCACGTTATCAATGTTCTTGATGAATACCACGGCAGAATCCACGTCGCCGAGGTTGGCGATAAGGGCACCGTGGCCGCCGGGACGGAACACGAGGCTGCCGTTATCGTCGCGGAAGGGCTTGTTGTCGAGTGTGGCGGCCAGAGTGTCAGTCGAAGGCTTCTGTTCCGATACGGAGACATCATAATGCACGCCGGTACGGGCTTCCATAGCCGGAATTGCCTCGGCCAGTTTTTTGAGGAAAAGGTCGTGGTGGTCGGCCGACACGGTGAAGTGGAGTTTCACCTTGCCGTTGGATGCGGCGGTGAGGGCTCCCTCCATCAGGTGTTCCTCGAGGGGCGTGCGGGTGGCGTCGGCATATTTATGGAAAGTGAGCAGGGCCTTGGGCAGTCCGCCGTAGTTCATGCCCTCGGGCTTGATTATGGCGGCGACCAGGTCGCGTGCGCGTCCCTCGGCCAGCAGTTGATTCGGCGCGGCGCCGTAGAGGCGGCCGGTGGTCTCGGCGAGTTCGCCGGCAAAGGGAAGACGGTCAAGGTTATCGAGGAGCGTGGCCACGGGCGATCCGGCCTCAGGCTTGTCCTCGGAACCGTTCACGAAGGCAAATAGGGCCTTGAACATACGCGAGGCTGCGCCGGAGGCAGGAACGAATTTGGCCACTTCACCGCCATCGGCCAGATATTGCTTCCAGCGGGTGATGGCGGCCTGCTCCATTTCGGGTGTCAGGACGCTGATGCCGTGGCCGGCGCGGGCCGAACCGGCCAGTTCCAGCCAGGGATATCCCGTGGCGAAACGCTTCATCTGCTCTTCGGCACGTTCGGGACAAACGCCGTGGTCGGCCAGTTGTTTGAGGTCTTTTTCAGTAAACATTTCAGGGGTCAGTTATAAGGTTATGGTTTTATGGGTTATTGAATCATCGTGTTATTCGCTTGATGAGGTTGTAGGCCGGAATGATACCGAGTTGTCCGGCACGCGAGAGGTCGTCGATGCCCAGCCGCTCGTTGCCGAGTTTCAGGTAGATGAAGCCGCGGTTGTACCATGCCTCGCCCATCTCGGGCTTGTATTCGATTGCCTTGTTGAGGGCGGCGAGGGCCGAAGTATAGTCCTCGGCGGCGATTCGTGCCACGGCCAGGTTGTACCACGCCTCGGCCATTCGGGGCGAAAGATCCAGAACGCGGGTGAGAGCGGAAATCACATCGTCAAGTCCCTTGCGCGAAGTGGCGGCACGGGTAACGGCGTCGGCATGGACAGCATCGGTGCCCTCGGGCGCGGCGCCGTTGCGGGCAGCCTGCCACAGGTGGTAGAGGGCCTGGGCGCGCAGATAGTGGCCCACAGCCAGGTCCGGCGTCATGGCCAGGACGCGGTCTATGTCGCGCAGGGCGGCGGAATAGTCGCGCAAGGTCATGAAATCCATCGCACGGCCCAGATAGTCGATGGCGCGCGGCGAATGAGTGGACATGAACGAGTTGTAATAATCAATCGAACGGAAATGCTCGGCCGAGGTTTCGTCGTCTATAACCGGGACCGCAGGCGTTACGTGGAGCGTATAGCGCAGGGTGCGGGTGGAATTTATGTCCTCAACCTCCTTTATATAATATGTGGAGGTGCGAAGTTCGGTGGGAGTCGAATAGTAGGATAGTTCCATCCAGGCTTCAGGCTCGATGCGCAGGTTGTGGTCCTGAACGCGGCCACGGATGGCGCTGTTGTTGTATTCTTCCTGGAACTGGGCATTGTCCTCGATGGTCATCAGGTTGGCGAAGGTGCGGGCGGCGCGGGCCGTCTCGTCCTCGGGTGTGACCTGCGGTGCCGTCGAGGCGGTTTCGTCGAAACTGCGGGCCATGTTGCGGGCATGGGTCACATCGGCTGCGGCGCGGTCCAGATTATGCATCGCGCGATATATTTCGCCGCGGATATAGTAGGCGTCCGGCAGGTCGGGCACCATCTGCATGAAATGGTTGATGTCTTCCAGAGCCGCTGTATACATCCCCTTGGCCATGCGCACCAGGGCGCGGTTGTAATATACGCTTGCCTCGTTAGGGTCCAGACGGGCGGCGAGGTCCAGTTCGCCCAGGGCGCGGTCGTTCGACCCCGCTTCCATCAGCAGCAGGGCGCGGTTGTAGACCGCCGTAAAATTGGCCGGCGCCAGTTCGACGGCGTAATCATAGTCGGCCATGGCTCCGAAATAATCATCGAGGGCATAGCGCAGGTAGGCGCGGTTGATATACAGACCGGCCAACCGCGGCTGCAGTTTGATGGCGCGGTCCATGTCCTCGAGCGCCCCGGGATAGTCGTCACGGGAATTGATGGCAATATCGGCCCTCATTATATATCCGTTCACGGCGTTGGGGTTGATTTCAAGGGCGTGGTTAATGTCGGCCGACGCCGATACCGTGTCACCCCGGGTCAGGTTGAGGCGCGCACGGCCCAGGTAGCCGGAATCGAAGCCCGGATAGTAGGCGAGCAAAGCCCGGTAGGTGGAATCCGCGCCGTCCAGGTCGTCGGAGTCAAACTGTGCCATGGCCTTGTTGAAAAGCAACTGGCGGTTGCGGGGAATCAGTTCCAGGGCATGGTCGTAGTCGGCTATGGCCCCGGCGTTGTTACCCAGGTTCTGACGGGCCACCCCACGCACCTCCCAGGCATCGGTGAGATATGGATTCAGTTCAATTGCCTGCGAGGCGTCGGCCTCGGCGCCGTTGTAGTCTTCCAGATTCAGTTTCGCTATGGCCCGCAGGAAATAGGGTTTGGCCAGATATGGCTTCACCGTAATCACTCGGTTGAAGTACTGGATAGAAAGCATGTAATCCTCGAAATACAAGGCATTCTGACCCACAAGCAACACCTGTTCGGTATTGATCTGGGCCTTCGCCCCGACAGCACCGAGTAGCAGGATTATAATAACTTTCAGCAGTTTCATTGCGATAAGAAGGGTTCGGATTGCAAAGATAATCAATAAAAACCGAATTTGAATGTCTTTGGCGGATTTATTGCCACCACCATTACAGCAGCCGCAGTTACTTTAACCGCTGTTGCAATAAGACCATCTAAGTTAGATTGATGCAGATTTTATTTGCCATCATATCAATCTTGTCATGATAGGTTTTCTGTAATTCTTTCGGCAGAAATGATTTTTTTATCAACTCATGCCATTGGGGGATAGCCCTGGAAAATCTTTCAAAAAGGTTTGATATGGCTTTTTCATCCAGGCCGCTGTCGCGCATTGCTTTCTCAAAATCCTCGCGTTTGATGCGCTTCTTCTTTCCGTTGAGAGTCAGTGCCAATTCCTCGTCATCCTCGGGCATTGCAAGAGCAGTTGACAGCAGGTCATAAGCCGGGGTCAGCATATAATTACCGGCCGGATTATAAAGCGAGAAATTTTTCAGGTGCATATCGGCGTTACCTGTCAGCCATGAAAACAGCACCACTTCCCAAAAGTTAACAACATCCAGCAAGGGGGCTGCGGAATACCTGTGTATCAATTTTGCGATACGCTCATACGAACCTTTGTATTTATCTTCGGTGAGTCGCTCCGACAGTTGACACATAT
>CAJJOO010000180.1 GCA_905193395.1 uncultured Porphyromonadaceae bacterium | reverse complement strand
GCCATCGACGAGTTCATCAAATATCATCCGCAAAGTTATGAGATAATCGCCGGCGACACCGTTATCACCGACAAGGCTTTCCTTGTGGTGGTGTGCAACGCCTCGCAGTATGGCAACAACGCCTTTGTGGCACCTGCGGCCTCAATCCGCGACGGAATGCTCGACGTGACAATCGTGCATCAGGGCAACCTGGTGACACATGCCATCTCGGGCCTGGAAATGATAACAGGCTCAATCGGCAATCACGGCCATATCCGCACCTTCCGCACCTCGTCAATCACCATACGGCGTCACGACCCCACGGTGACGCACATTGACGGCGACCCCGTGGAACTGCCCAAAGACCTTGAAATCAAATGTCATCCGGGCGGCCTCAAAGTGTTTGTAACGGCCCACAAACCGCGTTTCAAACCGTTCATCACGCCCCTGATACTGCTTTTAAAGGACTGGGAGATTGCCCTCACCAGGCCTTTCCGGCGCAAGCACTGATTATTGTCAGTGCAACGTATATTTCGACGGCTCTTATTCCGGCTGTTCATCGCGGCTCTTGCGCGGCAGGCGTTTGTGGCGGGCAAGCGACTCAGCTATAATCCACTGTATCTGGCCGTTGACCGACCTGAATTCCTGCGCGGCCCATTTCTCCACGAGTTCCATTGTGGAGGGGTGGAGCCGCAACAGGAATGTTTTGTTTTTGTCGGCCGGCATTGATTACTGGTACAGAGTTCCGGTATTCACCACGGGCTGGGCGGGTTCGTCGGCACAGAGCACCACGAGCAGATTGCTCACCATCGTGGCCTTGCGTTCGTCGTCAAGTGTCACGACGTCCTGCTCGGACAATTGGTCGAGGGCCATGCGCACCATCGAAACGGCACCTTCCACAATCTTTTCCCTGGCTGCTATAATGGCTGATGCCTGCTGACGTCGCAGCATCACGGCGGCAATTTCCGGCGCGTAGGCCAGATAGTTCAGCCGTGCTTCGACGACCTGTATGCCTGCCATGGAGAGGCGTTCGTTGAGTTTTTCCTCAAGTTGCTCGTTGATTTCATGTGCTGAACTGCGCAGCGTGATGGCCTCGTCGTGGCCGTCCCCGTCGTCGTAGGCATAACGGCCGGTCACCTCGCGCAGGGCGGCATCGCTCTGCACGCCCACAAAGGCGTTCAGCGCCTTGGCGACGGAATCGCCGCTGATTTCAATGGCTTCCTTGCCCGACTGGTCCAGTTTCACCATCGGTTCGTCGGCGGAATCGACATCGAACACGGCACGATATGTGTCGCAGACTTTCCACACCAGCACCATGCCGATCATAACCGGGTTGCCGGCCTTGTCGTTCACCTTAATCGGGGCGACGTCCATGTTGCGGATGCGCAGCGACACCTTGCGCTTGGTCATGAACGGATTGACCCAGTAATACCCGGTCCGGCGGAAAGTGCCACAGTATTTTCCGAAAAATATCATCACACGCGACTGGTTGGGCTGCAGCACCATCAGTCCGCACGAGAGAATTATCATACCTATAAAAGCCACTGCTGCAATGGCTATCGAAAGACCCAGCAACGACATCGGCAGCAGCAGAAATGCGGCCGCAGCGATTGCCGGCAGGCCGACGAGAATCAGCGCCAGCATGGCGAAACCGTTAACAACCAAACCGGTAAACTGACGTTCTTTGTTCTCACTTGTATTCATAATGATATTATTTTGATATTAGGTGCAGCAAAGTTAAAACATTCTCCGGAATAATCGCACAAAAAATGAAAAAAAATTAAAAAAAACAGTGAAATACCGACGATACTAACATTTTAATCTTGTATAGCCTTGTGAATATGAGTTTAATTTTGTTATTTTGCAGACGGATAGACTTAATAATCCACCAAACATCTTGACACAAAAGCGTTATGTCTTCTGCCTGTAGGATAAAGAGTAGGAAACTCTTATACTCAATGGCATTCATAGCAACACACGCCCATTATTTATCTCCAGAACTGGGTTGGTCTGGATAAAACCCATCAACATGAATAATTTTATACGCAGAATTCTTTTTTTTATCTTGTTTTGTTTATCATTTTGCACAAATGACCAGTGCTTCGCTGCAAAATGGAATGAATCAGGCCGTTATTCAATTACATGGTACAATAAAAGCCAGAGTAATTTTAAGATTAAAAGTGCAGCAGAACTTGCTGGCGTGGCTTATCTCCTTAATAACGGTTATACTAATTTCGAGGGAAAAACCATAACTCTTTCCTCAGATATTGATTTATCACCATGTATATGGATAACGGCAGGCAATAGTGAAAGACCTTTCAAAGGAATTTTTGATGGTGCAGGACATACTATATTTGGCCTGGATATACGAACAGAATCCGATAGCAACAAAAAATATTTCGGACTATTCGGAGAAATCCGGGAGGCAACAATTAAAAACTTAAACATTTCCGGTAAAATACGTCTTAACTTTGATAGTTACTTCCCTGAACAGTGGGTTGGGTCGTTCGCTGCGTCCGGATATCTAGGGACATTAACTAACTGCATGGCCAATGTCTACATTGAATATCAAAGAAAGCAGACGAACTCAGAAAAATACAACCTTTATATGGGTGGCATGATTGGAAAAGATGAATTGTCTAATCTTGAATATTGTTTATACAAAGGAAAGATTGTTTGCCGTTTTGGTGAAAATTTAACTGACATGTATTTTACAGGTGGCGGTGTTTATATTGGCGGCATGTGTGGTAGCACAAGTGGTTCTCAATGGGGTACGAATGGAATAATTATTGGATGCGGCGCAGAATTCGAAGATGTTGATATCATTACCGCTAATTCTCGTAATACCAAAAACGGAATGCCAATAATCTTCGGAGGCCTATTTGGAAACGGGAGCAAAGGCAGCATTAAATACTCATACGCTTTATTACCTTTCATTCGCGTTAGACACTACAGCAAGTCCGCGGGAAATATGCAGATTGGGGGAATAGCCGGCAGTTATTCTGATTTTAATAGTGAGGCCATCAAAAACTGCTATTCCATTATTGGAAATATCGATGCAGGCGCGTCAAATAGTAATACCAGGTTATGCTATGGCGGAATCAGCGGAGGTGGCTATACATCAACCGAACCCTATGTAGCCAATTTTAGCAATAACGATATAAATATCAACGAAACAAATCTTCCCAAAAAATTAGGATTATTTGGAAGCGAAGCATATAGTAGTGGAGAAATGAAAACAAATAATTTTTTGGATGAATTGAATCTATATTCCGTTCTTAAAGATGGCAATCCTGTTTGGCATATAACATCAATCTATCCTATCCCAATCGGTAATAAAATGGCCAACTGCGATTCTCCTACAATTGATACCGAAATTATAAGTGAAAGCGATTGTCTCATCTACAATCTTAATGGGCAAGCAGTAGACGATAGCACAGAATCCTTATCTCCCGGTATTTACATCATAAAAAATGGATCTAACGTTAAAAAAATATTTGTAAGATAAAATTTGAAATTTCAGTAGGCATTCCCCAAAGAACCGAAAAAATCATATTCAGCGGCACGCGAACGAGCGCAAATACCGTCTGTTAGGAAAAAAATTATTATCTTTGCAGGCCGAAACACGGCTCAGCAATTCTGTAAACAAATAAAGTTAACAAATAATATATGGCAACAACAGCAGATTTCAAGAACGGAATGTGCCTCGAAATCGACGGCAACTTCTTCTTTATCAAAGAATTTCTCCATGTAAAACCCGGCAAAGGCCCCGCTTTCGTACGCACCAAACTGCGCAACGTGAAGACCGGCCGCATCATCGACAAGACCTGGAACTCGGGTGTGAAAGTCGACGAAGTGCGCATCGAACGCCGCCCCTACCGGTACCTCTACAAGGATGACATGGGCTACAATTTCATGCACACCGAGACATTCGAGCAGGTTGCCATCCCCGGCGAAAGCATCGAAGGCGTCCAGTTCCTGAAAGAAGGCGACATCTGCGAAGCCATGGTACATGCAGCAACCGACACCATCCTCACCTGCGAAATGCCCGCCTCGGTTGTACTGGAAGTGACCTACACCGAACCCGGCATCAAGGGCGATACCGCCACCAACACACTGAAGCCCGCCACCGTTGAGACCGGTGCCGAAGTTCGCGTCCCCCTGTTCGTGAACATCGGCGACAAGGTGCGCATCAACACCTCCGACGGCTCGTACGTTGAGCGTATCAAGGCCTGAGGCCTGAGGCCTGACGACCGACCAACCGCGGCGCGGGAAAC
>CAJJOO010000179.1 GCA_905193395.1 uncultured Porphyromonadaceae bacterium | reverse complement strand
GCTGCTTCCCGCCGAGACCCTCGAAAAGGTCGCTGCCGACACCATGGTGGGCGGTGCCACCCTCACCAAACTTCTGGGCACTTCGGCCTGGTATGCTCCCGGTGCCGCTGCAGCACAGGTTGTTGCCGCAGTGCTCCACGACCAGAAGCGCATGATCAGTTGCTCGGCTCTGCTCGACGGCGAATACGGCGAGAAGGACCTCTGCATCGGCGTTCCCTGTATCCTCGGCCGCAACGGTATCGAGAAAATCGTTGAATTCGACCTCAACGACGCCGAGAAGGAACTCTTCCACAAGAGTGCCGAGGCCGTTCACAAGACAAATTCGGCCCTGGCCTAACTTTCGACCATTCAGAAATGTTAATATAAGTGGCGGCGCAGCCCGGTGCGGTGTGCTCCGCCACTTTTCTAATTCCCGTTTCAAATGAAAAAAATATTCCTTACAGTGGCTGTGGCCGCACTTATGGGTCTTGGTGCCTGCAACAAGGCCGAGAAAGCCGCCGAAAATGAGGCTCAGGAGGCCGAAGCCGACGATATTGAACTCGTCAACGAGGTCGCTCCCGAAGAGGCTGCCGCCGGCGCTGCTGTGCCCGAGGTGGTTGAGACCGCCGAGGCTGTCCGCGAAGTTTCCAAACCCGCCGAACCGGCCAAACCGCAGGCCAAGCAACCTGCCGTCGAGAAATCTCCCGTCAAGGTGGCTCCCGGCGAGGTAAAAACGCCGTCCTCCGATGCCCAGTACCGTCCCGGCATGAAGCCTGCACACTATACCGTGCTTGATTTCAACGCCACATGGTGCGGACCCTGCCGGCGTCTGACTCCTATTTTTGATGCTGCCGCCAAGGCGCATGGCGAGATTGACTTCATCTCGATTGATGTCGACAAATTCCCGGCCACGGCCGGCGCTTTCGGCGTGAACGCCGTGCCCACGGTGATTTTTATGGCTCCCGACGGCACTTCGCGCACCTTTACCGGCATCTCCGAACTGGTGCCCGCCGAGAACTTTGATAAGGTTCTCAAAGCCTTCACCGGCAAATGACCGAGACGCAACTGGCACTGACAGCGCGGAAGGCCCTGGGCATCGACTCCCCGAATGAAATGCAGAGTCGTGTCTGGGCTGAGAACGCGTCGCGCATGGTGATTCTGTCGCCAACAGGCTCCGGCAAGACCCTGGCCTTTGCAGGGGCGTTGTTGCGCCGTCTCGGTAAGCCAGACGGACAACTGCGTGCGCTGATTCTGGCGCCGTCGCGCGAACTGGTCATTCAGATTTCGGGCGTGATGCGTGCCATGGCGGTCGGCTACAAGGTCTCGGCTTTCTACGGCCGCCATTCAATGGCCGACGAGGTCAGCCCCCTCGCCGTGACGCCCGATATTGTCGTCGCTACCCCCGGCAGGCTTCTTGACCACATCAACCGCCGGACGCTCGACGTCTCCGGCGTTCGCTCTCTGGTCATTGACGAGTACGACAAATGCCTGGAACTGGGATTCTCCGACGAGATGAGCCGCATCGCCCGCCGCCTCACCGCCGTGCGCGATGTGATTCTCACCTCCGCCACGCCGCTGGCCGAACTGCCGCCATTCGTCGACATGGCCGGCGCTGTGACCGTAGATTATTCCGACCGCAAGGCCGAGGTTGACCGCCGTTTGCACACGGCGCGCATCGAAAGTCCATCGCGCGACAAACTCGACACACTCTCCTCGCTGCTTCTCGACCTCGACGGCGAGCGTGCCATTGTGTTCGTGAACCATCGCGATAGCGCCGAACGTGTCTACGAACGGCTTGCTGCCGACGGTTTTGCCGCCGCCCTCTATCACGGAGGTCTCGAACAGGCCGACCGCGACGGCGCGGTGGTGAAACTCAACAATGGCACGGCCCGTGTCCTCGTCGCCACCGACCTCGCTGCCCGCGGTCTCGACATCGACTCGGTCGGCGCCGTGGTCCACTACCACCTGCCGCCGTCGCCCGAAGCCTGGACCCATCGCAACGGCCGCACGGCTCGTGTCGACGCCACCGGCCGCGTGTTTGTGATAACCTCCGAGGCCGACAATATCCTGGAATATGTGACCTGGGACAACGACTATTACCCCGCCCCGCCCGAAGGCCGCCGTCCGTCGCGTTCATCGGCAGTCACCTGCTATATTGACGCCGGGCGCAAGGAAAAGGTGTCGCGCGGCGACATCGTCGGCTTCCTGGTCAAGACTGCCGGAATCGAAGCCGGCCAAATCGGTCAGATTGACGTACGCGACCATTGCGCCTACGTGGCCGTGGCCCGCGAGGCAATGCCTGCAATTCATGCCGTCGAGCGTCCGCGCATCAAGAACACCCGCGTCCGCCTCTCGTTCCTGAAATAAAATACTCGCAATAAAGATAACCGCCGCGCTGCTCCGATGCAGTGCGGCGGCTTTGTTATGGGGTATCAAGTGCTTAGTACCACTTTACGCCGTTGTACGAGGACGAACGTTTATCGTATTTCAGGTCGCTGAGCAGGGCCGATTTCACGGCGATGCTGAACGTGTAACTCTTGTACGGCCCGACGGGCACGAAACTGGCTCGCATCGCGAAACAGTGCAGGTCGCGCGATATGTTGCAGTTCATATAGGCCAGACGGTGCGTGTCGAAGTTGTATGATGCCGTGAACGAGAAATTCCAGTTTGGCGTGGGACGTATCGAGCCGGAAAGACTCAGGTTCTGGGTGATACGTGGGTCGTATTCCATTTTCGAGTAGTTGAACTTGCCGTAACTGTACCCGATAGAATAGTTGACCGTGACGTTCCAAGGCACGCGCCATCTCACGTAACCGTCGGCGTCGAGGTCGTATTCCGAATCATTGCCCGAGCCCTCCTCGGCTTCGTCTTCCAGGTCGCGTTCATGCTGTGCGCCCGATGGCGGCTGCTCCCGGTTGTTGCCGGTATCCTTGTTTTTGCCCTTGCGGCGGAAAGTGTCGTTGTTGAAGGTGTAGGAGAACGAGGTGCCGGTACTTGACAGGCGTCCGAGACCCTTGCCGTGGGTGAGGCGCAGTTTGTTCACGCGCACGGGCTGGCCGGCGTCGTTCAGCGCATAGGTATATACGTCCCATGTGGCCTGCAGGTTGAGGTTGAAGCCTTTGGTGAGGCGCAGCATCAGCGAGGTGTTGATGTTCGAGAAGTTCAGCGAGTCGGCCGCGAAATTGTAACTCTGCCCGATGGTGAAGTTCTCGATTAGCGAAATCTTACGTTCGCCCACCGAGTCGTCGGAGGCTACCTTCATTTCCAGGTTGTTTGCCAACTGGTAGGACAGGATGCCGGATTTGCCGTCGGACGGCACGCCGAACAGGGCGTTCGGAAAGCGCGAGTAGCGGCGGCGCTGCAGGCGTCCGTTGGCATCGGGATATTCATATTCGCCGTAGTATCCGAAGAAACTCGACCCGAAGTCGGGCGAACCGCTCAGCGAAATGGTGGGCGTCATCACGTGGCGTATCATCTTTACCTTGCGGGCCAGGAAACCCACCGGACGCCAGAAACCATATATTTTGGTGTCGAGCGACACGGATGCCTGAAAATCGTAGACGTTATAGAATCCGTAGGTGGTATCGGTCACTTCGGCCGAGGCGTTGGGGTCCCACTGCCGCTTGATTTTCGACGTGTACATGCGGTCGGTGAAGGTGAAACTCGGCGTCACGTTGATATAGTTGAACATGCTGAACGTAGCCGATATGGGGATGCGGTGCTGCATGCCGTTGCGCCAGTCCTTGATGAGACTTTTCTTGAAAAACTCGTCCTGTTTGGCCGTCAGAGAGTTCTGGAACTGGCCGGTGTAACTTAGTCGGATGCGCTCGTACCAGCGTTCGGCGCCCGAGGCGCGTTTGCGGCGGAAGGGATTGGTCTGGCCCAGGGTCAGCGTGAAGTTGGGGAAGGAGACGGCGAGTGTCGAGTCCTGGGTGCGCTGCGACACGTTGAATGTGCTGGAAATCGACCATTTAGAGTTCGGAAAGCGGTAAGTGAGGTTGATGGTCGAACTCTTGGTGTTCTCCGTGAAGGCCGGCGAGTAATAACTGTTCAGGTCGTTGCGCGAATATCCCGAGGTGGTGAAGTTCACGCTGGCCGAAAAGTTGAGGTTCGGGTTGGCCTTGCTGTCCTGGCTGTGGCTCCACAGAATCTGGAAGTTGGTCTGCTTGGAATAGTCTGGCGAGCCGTTTTCGCCATAGATTGATTTCAGGTAACTGAGGTTGAAGTTGCCCGAGTAGCGGTAGCGCCGCGAGTAGGTGGACGTGGCCGTGATGCCCCACGAGCCTTTGGTGT
>CAJJOO010000178.1 GCA_905193395.1 uncultured Porphyromonadaceae bacterium | reverse complement strand
GGACACGAAATCGCCGATGACATCGACAATGTCGGTGGCATCCATAATACGGTCGATGGTCTGTTGGTCGATTCGTGACATAGCGACTACAAATTTAGTCAATCCCCTGCGATTACACAAACCCGGCCGGCTGGCGTATTCGTACATTTTTTTGGCCTGTCGGTCTATTTTGCATAAAAAAAGTTGCGAGGGAAAATATTTTTAGTTAAATTTGCACTTGAATGTTAAAACAGCCTTTCCGACCCGGGTCGGACTGTTAAACAAAACGGCAAAATAATTGTTAAATATAACAAAAGATTAACACGCGGCCCCTGCCGCCGGCAATATATGAAAAAGCATACGATTTGGATTCTGACCATCCTGATGGCGTTCACCTTCATCGGGCTGCTGTGCATCCAGATATTCTATATGAAGAATATCGTCGGCATACGCTACGAGCAGTTCTCGCAGGGCGTGCGCCAGAGTCTGCTCTCCGTTGTGATACGCCTGGAACAGGACGAGACACGCCACTACCTGGAAGACGAACTCAACAAGGTGGAATCCCAATCCATCTATGCTCAGCGTCTGGGCGGCTCACTGCCGCAGCAGGAGGGCATCAAATACACCTTCTCGACCGCCTCGGGCCTCGAAGCCGACCTTACCATCAAGGGCGACGCCTCCGAAATCACAAAAATTCAGAGCGGAAGCAGCATCAACGGTCAGGGCTTCGGCAACGCCCGTGATACCTACCGCAGCCACTATCTCTACCAGAAAGGCATGCTTGAGGATATGATCATCAATATCATCAACACAGCCTCCAACCGTCCCATCACCCAGCGCGCCGACTCGGCCCTGGTGCGCACCTACCTGCGCCAGGAACTCGACACCCTCGGGCTTAATGTGCCCTTCGAGTTTGCCGTCGTCAACCGCTCGGGCATCGTGCAATATAAATCCAAAGGCTACAATCCCGCGGCCGCATCGGCCGACAATACCTTCATACAGACGCTGTTCCCCCGCGACCCATCGTCGCGCCACTATTTCCTCAACGTCTATTTCCCCACCAAGAAGGATTATATCTTCAAATCCATCTCATTCCTGGTGCCCGCCTTCGCCTTCACAATCATATTGCTGATAATCTTCGTCTTCACCATTATCGTGGCGTTCAGGCAGAAAAAACTGAGCGAGATGAAAAACGACTTCATCAACAACATGACCCACGAGTTCAAGACGCCAATATCCAGCATTTCCCTGGCTGCTCAGATGCTAGACGACCCCGCCGTGCGCAAATCGCCCGCCATGCTGCAGCAGATTTCCCAGGTAGTGAACGACGAGACAAAACGCCTGCGCTTCCAGGTTGAGAAAGTGTTGCAGATGTCGATGTTCGACCGTCAGAAATCAACCCTCAAAATCGAGGAGACCGATGCCAACCTCACGGTCTACAACATCGTCAACACCTTCAAACTCAAGGTCGAGAAGTACGGCGGCCACATCACGGCCCATCTCGACGCCCTCGACGCCCTGGTCGACGTGGACCGCATGCACTTCACCAACGTCATCTTCAACCTGCTGGACAACGCCGTAAAATATCGCAGCGAGGAACGCCCGCTCCACCTCACCGTCACCTCCCGCGACCTGCCCGACGAACGCCTCGAAATAACCATCGAGGACAACGGCATCGGCATCCGCCGCGAGGACCTGCGCAAAATCTTCGACAAATTCTATCGCGTGAATACCGGCAACCGCCATGATGTCAAAGGCTTCGGCCTCGGACTGGCCTACGTCCGCAAGATGGTGGGCGAACTCGGCGGCAGCATCTCGGTTGAAAGCGAATTCAATATCGGAACAAAATTTATAATCATATTACCACTCTCTAAAAACTGACATTATGGAAGAACGCATGAAAATTCTGCTCTGCGAGGACGACGAGAACCTCGGCATGCTGCTCCGCGAATACCTACAGGCCAAAGGATTCAGCGCTGACCTGTTCAGCGACGGCGAAGCCGGCTACAAAGCCTTTCTCAAGGGCAAATACGACATCTGCGTCCTCGACGTGATGATGCCCCGCAAGGACGGCTTCACACTCGCCCAGGAAATCCGCACATTCAACGCCGAAGTGCCCATCATTTTCCTCACCGCAAAGTCGCTCAAAGAGGACATCCTCGAAGGCTTCAAACTTGGTGCCGACGACTACATCACAAAACCATTCTCCATGGAGGAACTCGTGCTGCGCATCGAGGCCATCCTGCGCCGCGTAAAAGGCAAGAAAGGCAAGGAAGTGACTATGTACAAAATCGGCCGCTTCACCTTCGACACACAGAAACAGGTGCTGATGATCGACGACAAAGTCACCAAACTCACCACCAAGGAAAGTGAACTCCTCAGTCTGCTCTGCGCCCACGTCAACCAGATTCTTGAACGCAACTACGCCCTCAAGACCATATGGATTGACGACAACTACTTCAACGCCCGCTCAATGGACGTCTACATCACCAAACTGCGCAAGCATCTCAAGGACGACCCCTCGATTGAAATCATCAACATCCACGGCAAGGGCTACAAACTCATTGCCCCGGACGCCGACAGGAAATAAACCTCCGAAACGACCCACACCACACGGGGGCGCATCACACCGATGCGCCCCCGTTGCGTTTATATGCGTCAGCCATTTTGGATGGTCAAATTTGACAAAGTTAATTACATGACTGTAATAACAGGCTGTCCGAAGAAAGTAGACAACATTGATAACGTTGCGATGGTAAAGTTATGTTCACCGCTCAGCCATTTTGTCACTTCGCAAGGACGTTTGCCAAGGGCGTCGGCAAACTGTTTCTTTGACAGTCCCCGTTGTTGCATCAGTTCATAAATGCGGTCTGAAATTTGAAAAGAAAGTTCGGTTTCCTTTTGAAGACTCTCAGGAATAGGCCCCAACATTTCTTCAAGAGATTTCGCGGTTCGTTTCATTGCGGTATAAAAGTTTACAATACTACAAGGATGGCAATTTTATAAATCAAAAATGCTGTCGGTTTCGATTGTAGATTCGGTGATGCAGACATTTCCGTTGGCAACTTCCTGTTTCAGCAGTTGTTCAAACTTCTGCAAAGTCATTACATAACCGTTAAGCAGCGAATCATCCTCATACCGCTGCGATTTCTTCACACCGCCGTTTCCCAATACGAGAATCCGGTCGGATAAACGCAAGCAATATAATCTGAGTTTAGAGGAGATAACCGGCAAAGCCACGACTGAATCATTAATTTTGACCTCAGGACGAAAATAACGCTCCAATGCGCCGGTCTTCGCAATACGGGAGATGAAAGCCGCAATACGGGAGTAATCCTCGCTATACTCGGCATCCTCTCTGAATTTCGCGATAAACTTTTCAAATTCGGATTCCATATCGCGAAGAAATTGCAGTGTGTATATCGTGCAATTTTCTCCGTCCCTGATTAAATAGAGTTCAACTTCACTCATCGGTATAATCTTGTGCTGTTATTATAACACAAAGATACGACAAATATTTTACTTAAAAATAAATTTATTCAAATATTTGCGAAATTTTCCACTCTTGAGGTGGGAAATGTGGTTTACTTTTATTCCGCGGTGACGAATTTCATGGCTTTCTTAGGGCACTTTTTCACACAGATGCCGCACTCGATGCACAGCGAATAATCGATTACAGGGTAACCGTCCGAATCCTGGGAAATCGCACCCTTGGGACACGATTTAATCAGCGGACAAACGTGATTATGAGGGCAGATGTTCTTGTCTACTTGTATCATGGTAAAATATTATTTTGATGAAAAATGCAGAAGTTCTGAAAAGGCTCTTATCGAGGGATTTTCGGGAAGAGGCCACTATTCCGGCCAGGCCATGGTGACGGATTTAAGCGAGGGGATGAGCGAACGGTGGTAGACCGGGTCGCCGAGAGGCAACTGACGCCGATAATCCTGCAAAAGAATTGCCACCCAGCGATACATCAGAATGATTGCCAGCAGATTGCAAAGCGTCATCAGCGCCATTGTAACGTCGGCGAAAGCCCATACGGTGTCAAGCGAAGCCACGCCGCCCCACAGCACCATTCCGCCTACGGCAAGACGATAGGCCGTGAGAACGCCGCGCCGCTGAGTGATGAAACGGAGATTCGTCTCGCCGTAGTAATAATTTGCCACGATGCTGGTAAAGGCAAAGAAGAATATGGCCACGGCAACAAATATTGAACCGATGCGGCCACCGGTGCCAAGGCCGGCGTCGATTGCCTTCTGGGTGAGGACAATGCCGTCGTGACCCTCGATATAAAGGCCGCTGCACAGGAT
>CAJJOO010000177.1 GCA_905193395.1 uncultured Porphyromonadaceae bacterium | reverse complement strand
AAAAAAGCTTGACCACAACATAAAGAAACTGTCTGTCAAGAAATCTCCAGAACAGTTCAAGATAATATTGATACTCCATAGACTATTCATCTATTTTTCAACAGCTCATTGATAAATAATTTTTTCACATTACTTTTATAATAGCGAATATTATAATAGCGGGGCAAGTATCGCGGCCAGTTTTTCGGCCATGCGGCGGAAGCCGTAGTCGGTATAATGGTAATTGTCGACGGTCACCTCATTGTCGTCAAGGGCCACGTCGGCAGGTACGTAAATCACCTTCGGGTCCGATGCCCAGTTTTCCTCGTAAATGCGGCGGAACGTGCGGTTCTTCTCCGTCAGAGTGGAATTGACCTCGCGGCTGAAACGCGCGATAGGGAACATCGGGCTTTCCACCAGCAGCACAGGCGTCCCGGGATGCGCCGCGCGGAGGATGCCGACAAATTCGGCCAGACGCTCCTCGAGGTCCGAGGACTTGCAGTTTGGCAATGCGTCGACGATGTAGGCCGAGGCATCCGCGCGGGCCATGAGCCGGGCCAGTTCCGGGTCGAGGCGTCCGTTGCCGCTCAAGCCCAGGTTCACGGTCTCAATGCCCGTGAGGCGTTCGAGGATGGCCGGATATGCCATGCCGGGACGGCTGGCGCAGCCACCCTGGGTGATGCTGGTGCCGTAAACCACGATGGGATGGCCGCGGCGGGGCATGTCGGGATGCAGCGGACCGGCGACCTGCGCGAGGCTGTCGGTGAGGATATAAACGCTGTCAATACCATCGTACAGAGGCAGATACATCATATAGTCGCGCATACGCCGCTCCATATCCGGACCAATCACCTTATCACTCACCGAGCCGGTGTAGGACGGCACGCCCGCACCGAGTGTGGTCCAACGGCAACTATCGTCCAGCACGTAAAGGTCCACGCCACGGATTCCGGTGGCGGTCATGTGGGGCATGTTGAAGCGGTTCATCGCCTTCCATGAAACGCCTATGTCCGTGGCGTCGGAAGAAAAACGGATCGCCAGACCGGCAGAGTTCAGGCCGAGGTCCCAGACATGTTCCCGAACGGAATCTTTCATCTCGTCGGGCAGTCGCGAGAAACTTTTTGTAGCATCGGGGGCGAGGGTGCCAATCACGGGAAGGCCCTCGACCGTATGACGCAGCATTTCGGCGGGTTTTATCGAAAAGGCCGTCATGGCCGTCAGCATGGCCAGGGCCGTTGTCAGTGTTTTCTTCATGGTATCGTTGTTTTGCGGGTTGTGTGCCGCAAAGTTACGAAATTTCACCCCCACGCTCCAAAAATGATTTTTGCGTCGGCCGTGCGCTACGGTCCAGACGCCGCCCTGGCCGGGTGCTAACTTTGCCGCACAAAAGGTATCTGACTGCAAATAACGAAAACCTACGACAACATCATGAATCCGCTTTATACCCTTGCAAAAGGCGCCGCGGCGGCGGTCGGCGCCTGGTTCGTATCCCTTGTCCTTCCGGCAGTTCCCGCCGCGCTTCTATGCACTGTAATGGTGGCTGCCAACGTAGTTTCCGCCCGAAGACTGGCGCGGAGGCTGGCACGTAAGTACCCGGAAAACAGCGAAAGGCTAAAATTCAGTTCCGGCCGCTTCGGCCACGCCATCGCCACGGTGTTCCGCATCTATCTGCTGCTCCTCGTGGCCGCCCTGCTGGAAAGAGTCGTCACCGGCAGCGCGTTCCCGGCCTTGCGCGTGGCCGCAGGCGCCGTGACGCTGTGGCAGGCCATTTCCATCCTCGAAAACGAGTCGACCGAGGCATCCTCGCCCCTGGCGGCTTTCCTGCGCAAGATTCTCGTCGACAAGACCCGGCGCCATCTCGACATCGACCTCGACGAACTCTCGCGCCTACGCCGCGGAAAGTGAGTGCAGGGGGTTCCGAAGGCCATTTTTTTTGACGATGTCCGCAACTTTGACGCCGCAGTATTGTTTATCTGATAGAAATTAAAAAACGCTTTTCAGATTATGGAACGAAAAATATCTTTTGAGAACGTCAAGAAAGCCGTCGATGCCGCCTATCAGGCCAACAAAGCAAATGCCGACGGCGCCGTAGACCCGCGCCTCGACGCGGCGCCCGCTGACTTCGCAATCAGCGTGGTCCTCACCGACGGTCGTAAATATGAAGTAGGAGACTCGACGAAGGGCGCCCCGTTGGGCGACATAGCCAAAGTCCCTGTCGCCATCACCCTCCTGTCGCAACTCGACGGCAAGGAATGTGGCTGCGGTTGCGGCTGCAAATGCGGCGATGCCAAGAAGCCGAAACCCGAGATTCCCGTCAGCCGCCACGGCGTGCGTATGGTGAGCCGCATCGCTCCCTCATCCGATGCCGACGGCAAATGGGACGTAATCATGGACACGGTACTCAACATGACCGCCGAGGCTCCCGTTCTCGATGATGCGCTCTATAAATCGCTGACGGCACAGAACGAAAAGGAAGACACTGTCAACCGTCTGGCCCAGGCCGGTTACGAACTCTATGACGACGCCACAATCGCCGTGGACCTCTACACCCGCCTCACTGCACTGAAATTCACAACCGGCAACCTTGCCGCACTCGGTGCAACCCTCGCCGCCGACGGCCGCAATCCCTTCACCGGCCAGTTTGCCTTCGACGGCAAATATGCCCCAACCGCCGTCGCCGCGATGGCCGTCAAGGGCCACGGCAAAATCCATCGCCGCTGGCTGGTCCGCACGGGCGTGCCTGCAAAGGCAGGTTTCGGCGGTCTTATGGTTGCCGTGCTGCCCGGTTTCGGTGCCATCGCCGCCTATTCCCCGCTGCTCGACTGCAACGCGGTGCCCGCAAAGGCTGCCGCCGCCATCAAGGATATTACATTCACATTAGGGCTCAACGTGTTTGCCTCGGCTCGAGTGCAAGTTGAACCGTAATGTTTCCAAGACTCCAGACAGGGGTCAAGGGCCTCTCGGTCATCGATCAGGGAGGCCCTGTTTCGTCCGACCTTTATGGTTGAATGTTATATAATTCTGCAAGAGACAGCCCCGGCCCGGTTTTATCCGAGTCGGGGCTGTTGTTTTGTTTATAGGAACAAACAGGCGTCGCCGTAACTCAGAAAGCGGTAGCCGCCGTTCAGGGCGTGGTCGTATACCGGGCGCCAGCGCTCTTCGCCAAGGAAGGCCGACACCAGCAACAGCAGTGTGGACCGCGGCTGATGGAAGTTCGTCACCATGCCGCCGACAAGGCGGTATACGTATCCGGGCGCTATTATAATACGTGTGGCGGCTATCAGTGTGTCCAGGCCGGTCTCATCAAGATATTTCAGCAATCGGTCCAGGACCTCGGCGGGCGTCAGACCGGGATGTCCGGCGCTGTAAGGATACCATTGCGGCACCTCGCCGTCCCATTTGCCCTCGGAAATCAGGCAGCCTATGTGATAAAGGCTTTCGAGTGTGCGGACCGAAGTGGTGCCCACGGCAATCACACGGCCCGGTCCGGCCACGGCATCGCGCAGCGCCGAAATCACTTCGCGCTCCACGGCAATGAACTCGCTGTGCATGGGGTGGTCGCCGATGGTCTCGGACTTCACGGGCTGGAAGGTTCCGGCACCGACATGCAGAGTCACTTCCAGGCGCTTAACTCCGCGGCGGTCAATCCGTCCAAGCAGTTCGGACGTGAAATGCAGGCCGGCGGTCGGTGCGGCCACCGAGCCGTCGATGCGGCTGTAAACAGTCTGATAGTCTGTGCTGTCGCTCCCTTCGTTCTTGCGGTTCAGATACGGAGGAATGGGGATTTCGCCCGCAGCGGCTATCACCGACGCAAAAGTATGCCCCCCCGTCCAGTGGAAACGCACCCGGCGCGAATTTCCGGCGGCGCCCAGGTCCTCGGCCGTCAGCACCGTTTCCCGGCCGTCGATTTCGAGCCGCCCGGTCAGCGGGCCGCCTTTCCAGCGTTTCAGATTGCCCACCAGGCATGTCCATTCACATTCTTCGGTGCGGGCAAAGTTCTCGGCATAATCTGCCGGCGCTGCGGGTTCAAGGCAGAACACCTCGATTACCGCACCAGTGGTCTTGGCGAAACGCAGGCGTGCGTTGATTACCCTGGTATTGTTGAACACCATCACGCTGCCGTCGGGAAGCAGTTCGGGCAAGTCGCTGAAAACGTGGTCGGAAATGTCGCCGCGGCGGTCGGCTGCGAGCAGTTTGCAATGGTCACGTTCGGCCAGCGGATGCGATGCAATCCGCTCCTGGGGCAGCGGATAGTCGTAGTCTTCTATCTTAATTTCTTCGGGATTCATCGTTTTTTCCATTGGGAACGCAAAGT
>CAJJOO010000176.1 GCA_905193395.1 uncultured Porphyromonadaceae bacterium | reverse complement strand
GCCCGCGTGGCCCACCTTGAATTTCTTCCCCCGCAGACGGCGCAGGATGGCGCCGCGGACGCGTTTCACCACGTCGAACGACGTCCAGCCGTGCGGCTTGTCTATATAAAATATTTCGCCTTCTACCAGGTTCATAGTCTCGCGCACGTCAGAATACTATGCACAGGATTCCGACCGCCAGACAGTAGACGGCGAACCATACCAGTTTGCCTTTCTTTACGATATCCAGCATCCACTTGCAGGCCAGACAGCCCACGATGAACGATGCCAGGAAACCCACCAGCATCGGAACGACGCCGATGGACGTGGCCGCCGTCGTGGCCGGCTCGGTGATATAGTCCTTGATATCCAGCAGCGCCTGGCCCAGGATTGGAATTATCACCATCAGGAACGAAAAACGGGCCACCTGCTCGCGCTTGTCGCCCAGCAGTATACCCGTGGCAATGGTGGTACCCGAGCGCGAAAGCCCCGGCAGCACGGCCACTGCCTGCGCTATGCCGATTACAAATGCGTCAACGAACGTGATGTCGCGCGGTTTGTAGACACGGCCGGCCGACTCTTCCAGCGGCCGCGTGCGGAAAAAGTAGGAAAACGACAGCAGTGCCGCAGTCACCAGCAGGCACACGCCCACCAGCGTCAGGTCCGTGCCGAAAAAGGCCTCGATATTATCTTTGAAAAACACGCCCACGATGCCTACGGGTATGCACGATACCAGGATTTTCAGCACCATGGTGGTGTTGGCATCTTTGCGCAGTGTGAAAAACGACCGGCACAGCGGGAAAAACTCGCGCCACAGTATCACGATGGTGCTCAGCACAGTCGCCACATGCAGCATAACGTCGAATTCCAGACTTTCAGCGCCCGTCAGGTCCAGACCCAGAATCTCGCGGCAGATTTCAAGGTGTCCCGACGAACTGATGGGCAGGTATTCGGCCAGGCCCTGCACCACGCCCATTATCAATGCGTTCAGTGTATCCATCACTCTGAAATAATTATGTCTTAATGTCTTTCTGTCAAAAGAAGGGAAAAATCAGTCTTTCTGTCAAAATGCCTCCTGAATCTCCTGTTCTCCTGTTCAAGAAAAAAACGTCTTTAGGTCCAGGAAAACTTCTATTCTTCTGTCTAATCCTTCTGTTCTTCTGTCTTTGTCCTTGGCACTATGCACACAGCCACGGCCATGCCCACAAAACCCAGGAACGCAATCAGCGGCCCGACAACAATTCGCCGTGTCGAGAAAATATCCGGGTTGAACGCCTCCTCGGTCGACTGGCCCCCCAGCATCAGCAGGAAACCGATCACAATCATCGCGCCGGCAATCACCATGCCGATGAAATTGTTACGGCCCAGCGGCTTCTGGTCCGGAGTCTCGCGGTCAAGACTTTTCAGATTCTTCTTTGATGTATTCTCTTTCATTATTATATATCGCAGATATTGTTGTTTTATTTCATGAACATCTCGTCGTAGTCGGCGCGCAGATAGCGGTTGGTGGCAAACACCGACGCCAGCACGCAGATTACCACGCCGGCCACAATCACCGCGGCCAGCAGCCACGCCATCGTCCACCAGGGCAGCAGCACGTCCACAATCGGGTCGAAGGTCGCCCCGTATGCCCGGATTCCGGCCAGTATCGCCGCGGCGGCAACACCGGCAATCGCGCCTGTGCCCGCGCCGGCAAGCAGGAACGGCCGGCGGATGAACGCACCTGTCGCGCCCACAAGTTTCATCGTGTGGATTATGAAGCGCCGTGAATACACCGCCAGGCTCACCGTGTTGTTTATCAGCACGAACGAAATCACCAGCAATGCCGCCGCTATTGCCAGCAATACAACCGACAGCCGGTTCAGGAACGAATTTACCGAATCGACCACCGTGGCCTGCGTCACAACCTCGTCGACCGTCGGGACAGCCTCCATGGCAGCCGCTATGGCCGCTATCGAATCGGTGCAGGCATACGCCGGCTTCACTTTCACTTCAATTTCGGAGCCGAACGGATTTTCCTCCAGCAGCGAATCCAGCGGCGTGCCCATCAGTTCCGACTCCTCGGCCAGGATGGCCTCGGCCGACGAATAGACAAGCGATTCCGTGAACCGTGCCTCGGAAATCTGGCGCCGCAGAGTACCGGCTTCTATGTCCGACGCCTCGCGCGACAGTTTCACCACGAAGCCTATGTTGCTGCGTATGTCGTCGCTCAGTGCCGACGAGGCGCGGAGCGTCATCCCCAGTATCCCCAGGATGATAAGCACCAGCGTGACGCTTACAATCGACGTCAGCCGGGAACCCAGGGTCGAGATGCGGGTATTGGGTTTGCGGGTCATTTCTTTACATATTCCGGCAGTGGCCCGCGCTGCGGGTCACCGCTTTGTCGCTGCAAAATTACAACATTTGCACCCCCCTTGTCAATAGTTAAGGGGTTTTAAATCCTAAGTTTTAGTTAACAATCCTTAATTCAGCCTCGGCCGTATCTCACTGCCAGGCCGCGCGCTATGGTGCGTATGCGACTCCACAGCGAACGTCTTTTCCGCCACGACGCCGCAAAATGATGTATCGCCACTGTCTCGGGCTTCACGTCCACACGGCCCGTGGCATAGTCCTTGGCGCAGAACACCTCGTGCGGGTACACCTTGGGCCGCTCGCTCTCGGGCACCGACGGAAGCACCGTCTCGACATAGGTCCTCGTGTTGGGCGTGCGGTCTGGATGCCCCCATGGGGTCACGAAATGGCGTTTATCGTAATATGTCAGCCAACGGCCTATCCACTCCCGCCCCGGTTCCGATGCTATCACGGCCGTTACGGGCATGTCGCCCTGCATCCCCGTGAACACGCCATCGGCAAGATAGGGGTCGAAACTCTTCAGCACTTCCACGTCCGAATCGAAATAGATTCCGCCTTCGGTGTGCAGCGCGTGCAGGCGCACCACGTCCGTCACGAACGCCATCGCGCCCATCGCGTATGCCTCGCGGGTATAGGGCATCGAGTTGACGTCGAAATTGTCCTCGTTCCACTGCTTGATTTCATAGTCGGGCAGGAAGCGGCGCCACGTCTCGATATATTTTTCCACATCCGCCGGCAGGGGATTGCGGCCGAACCAGCAGTAATGTATCTTCTTCGGTATCATTTTTCCTTTTTGTTTTCGTCCTGAATATGCTTTTCCTCGACCTTCGACATCAGCATTACCTGGTACATCATGTCCATATAGGCCTTCACCAGGCCGCGGCGTCCGTCTTTCAGGCCGCCGCCCGCCACAAGGCTTCTCACGAAGAACCACGCCGGCCGCAGCAGCATTGCCGCGGTGCCGTAACGCTTGTGTGTGCGTTTGGGTACCTCACAGTCCGTATACCGGTTCAGTTTCGTCATCCGCGACGACAGGGACGCGTCGTCCAGGTGTTGCAGGTACAGATCGGTCCGCGATGCCGGTATGCGTCCCGTCCGTCCGTCGATTTTCGGGCGGGCGTGGATTATCGGCGGCCACGTCGCGCGGTCGCGCATGAAAAAGCGCAACTGATAGTCGGGCGTCCCGTGCACATATTCCCCCATCAGCATGTTGCGCCGGGGCACCAGAAGGGCCTCTTCTGGGTCCGCCCCGGCGATATGCCCGTACAGATAGTCACGCAGCGCTTCCGGCACCAGTTCATCGGCATCGACCACCAGCACCCACGGATTCGCCGCGCTGTGGATGGCCGTGTCGCGCGCCGGCTCGCAGATGGTATGGTTGCCGCGTGGAAAGGTCACCACACGAGCGCCGCAGCGCCGCGCTATGGCCACGGTCTCGTCCGTGCTCTCCATATCGCACACCACAATCTCGTCAAAGCCTTTCAGCGTCTCCAGCACCCGTTCCAGGGTCGGGGCGGCATTATACGTATTTAATACAGCCGATATTTTTAATACAGCCGATATTTTCTGTTCCATATAAATAATAACAGCCACAAAGATACAAAATCCAGTCCACCCTCGCAAATAGCGCAAAAACCGCGGCCCCCGACCGGCTTCGCAAGGACCGCGGCCGCTCCGCGGGCGCGGCGCCACCTGCTGTGAGGAATCAACGCCTCCGGCTTTGAAAGGAACATCGGCGGCCGGTCCCCCGGGCGCGGTACCGCAGGAGACGAAGATTATTCCAATTAGTCGTCAAAACCGCCGATTTTCTGATTTTTGGGTCGACTCGACCCGAAAATCACAACTTCGCACCCGACACACCGTAACTTTGCAACATCTCACGATGTCAATGTACACGTCGCCGGATTGCAGGCGACAATCGATCTTTGAAATGCTGAACAACTGATTGGCGGCAGCGCGTCGCAA
>CAJJOO010000175.1 GCA_905193395.1 uncultured Porphyromonadaceae bacterium | reverse complement strand
CGGACTCTGCTGCGGCATGATATGGGAAAGCAAAGGAATGCCCGACGTGGCCGACAAGATGACCGCCATGCTCGACGACGCCCTCTGGGAGGCATCCGAACAGGGCCGCTACCCCGTGCTCTGCGACCAGAGCCCCTGCCTCCACCGCATGCGCAAGCACATCTCGCGCATGAAACTCTATGAACCCGCCGAGTTCATCAGCACCTTCCTGGCCCCACACCTGCGCTTCGAGCGCGGCGACGAGCCCGTGGCCGTCCACATCACCTGTTCCACCCGCCTGATGGGCCTGGGCGACACCATCGTGGACCTGGCACGCCGCTGCTCTTCCAACGTGGTGGTACCCGCCGAAGTGGGCTGCTGCGGATTTGCCGGCGACAAAGGCTTCAACGTGCCCGAACTGAACCGCTGGGCCCTCCGCAAACTGCGCCCCGCCCTGGAAAAGGCCGGAGTGCAGCGTGGTTTCTCAAACTCGCGCACCTGCGAAATCGGCCTCACCGGCAACAGCGGAATCAGTTACAAATCAATAGCATACCTCGTAGACGAGCACACTTCGCCTCTCGACGAAACCGGCTCCGCACCCAATACATAATATCTCTCTTAAAACAACTGCTAAACCGCATCTACAACCATGTCAAACTCCCACACCGCCGCTGCCAAGCCCAAGCGTCTGCTGGCCCTGGACATTCTGCGAGGAATCACCATCGCCGGCATGATTATGGTCAACAACCCGGGCTCATGGAGCAACATCTACACTCCCCTGGAGCATGCCTCGTGGAACGGCCTGACACCAACCGATCTGGTCTTCCCCTTCTTCATGTTCATCATGGGTATCTCCACCTACTTCTCCCTGCGGAAATACGAATTCCGCTTCACCGCCGCCACAATGTGGAAAATCCTGCGCCGCACCGTGGTGATTTTCCTCATCGGTATGTTCATCGCCTGGTTCGGTCTGTTCCTGCGCGGCATCCTCTCGGAAAAGACCTTTGTCGAGGCCGCCTTCAACTTCGACCACATCCGCATACTGGGCGTCATGCCCCGTCTGGCCATCTGCTACGGCGTCGGCTCGCTCCTGGCACTCTGGCTCAAAGGCAGGAAACTGGCCTGGGGCGTCGGAACGATTCTGGTCCTCTATGCCGTGGTGCTGATCTGCGGAAACGGCTATGAATTCTCCGACCGCAACATCATCTCCATCGTCGACCACAACGTCCTGGGCGCCGACCACATGTATGCCGACACCATCGACGGCGTAACCCTTAAATTCGACCCCGAGGGCCTGCTCAGCACGCTGCCCTCCATCGCCCACATGCTCATCGGCTTCATCTGCGGCGGCCTCATCCTGGGCGTTCACGACAACCGCGACCGCATCAACCGCCTCTTCATCGTCGGCACCATCCTCACCTTCTCGGGCTTCCTGCTCAGTTACGGCCTGCCCATCAACAAAAAGGTGTGGTCGCCCACCTTCGTCCTCACCACCTGCGGTCTGGCCGCCTCGTTCCTGGGCCTGCTCATCTGGATTATCGACATCAAGGGCAAGCGCCGCTGGTGCCGCTTCTTCGAGGTATTCGGCATCAACCCGCTGTTCCTCTACTGCCTCGGTGCCATCCTCTCCATCGTGATGGGTGCCGTCAGCATCCCCTGGAGCGGTGCTGAATCCGGTATGATTTCCATCAAGGGCTATATCTACAAGGCTATCATGATGCCTCTGGCCTGCGACGACGCAACCCTGGCATCCCTCTTCTTCGCCCTCTTCTTCGTCCTCATCAACTGGCTTGTCGGCCTTATCCTTTACAAGAAAAAAATATATATCAAGATATGAAACTTATTGCTGACTGTGGCAGCACCAAAATCGACTGGTGCCTGCTCAACGACTCCAAAGTCGAAAAACAAGTGTTCACAATGGGCATGAACGCCGTCATGCTCACAGAGGAAGAAATCCGCAACCGCATCGCCGACGAACTCCGTCCCGAACTCGAAGGCTATCCCGTCGACGAGGTATATTTCTACGGCGCCGGCTGCATCTCGCCCGAAGTATGCGGCAACGTGGCCCGCGCTATCTCGGCCAACTTCCCCGAGGCTTCCGTCGTCGAGGTCCACACAGACCTCCTTGCCGCCGCCCGCGCCCTCTGCGGCCGTCAGCCCGGCATTGCCTGCATCATGGGAACAGGCTCCAACTCCTGCTACTACGACGGCGCCGAAATCCGCGACAACGTCTCCCCCCTGGGCTATATCCTCGGCGACGAAGGTTCGGGTGCCGTCCTCGGCAAGATTCTCCTGGGCGACGTCCTCAAAAACCAGTTGCCCGCCGACCTCTGCGAGAAATTCCTCAAACAGTATGACCTGGACCGCCTCTCCATCATCCGCCGCGTCTACAAGGAACCGCAGGCCAACCGCTTCATGGCCTCCGTCACCCCCTTCCTCATCGAGAACATAGACCGCCCCGAGGTCCACGCCCTCGTCTTCAACTCGTTCAAGGCCTTCTTTGTCCGCAACATCCTCCAGTACAAGGGCTACGACAAGATGACCGTAAACTTCATCGGCTCCATCGCCTACTACTACCGCGACATCCTCACCGAAGCCGCCACCGCCTGCGGTTGCACCGTCGGCACAATCATCAAGAGTCCCATGGAGGGCCTCATCCGCTTCCACAACGCATAAGCGGCCACCAACCCATTGAGTAACACGTAACGAATATAATAAACCACCCCCGAATACCTATCACAGAACTATGGCTTTTGTTAAGATAAGCGAACAACCCTCTCTCTACAACGACCTCGAAAAGAAATCCGTCGGCGAAATCCTCCACGACATCAACACCGAAGACAAAAAGGTGGCCCTCGCCGTCGAGAAGGCTCTCCCGCAGATTGAAGAACTCGTCACCAAGATTGTGGCCCGCATGAAAAAGGGCGGCCGAATCTTCTACATGGGCGCCGGCACATCCGGACGTCTCGGCGTGCTCGACGCCTCCGAGATTCCCCCCACATTCGGCATGGACCCCTCGTGGGTCATCGGCCTCATCGCCGGCGGCGACATAGCCCTGCGCAACGCCGTTGAAAATGCAGAGGACGACACCCACCAGGGCTGGCTCGACCTCCAGAAATTCAACATCAACGACAAGGACACCGTAATTGGCATCGCCGCCTCCGGAACCACCCCCTATGTGATCGGCGCCCTCAAGGACTGCCGCGAGCACGGCATCCTCACCGCCGCCATCACCTCCAATCCCGACGCCCCCGTCAGCGAGGCCGCCGACATCGCCATCGAGATGGTCGTCGGTCCCGAATACGTCACCGGTTCCTCGCGCATGAAGTCCGGCACCGGCCAGAAGATGATCTGCAACATGATCACAACCTCCGTCATGATCAAGATGGGCCGCGTAAAGGGCAACAAGATGGTCAACATGCAACTCACCAACGCCAAACTCGTGGACCGCGGCACTCGCATGGTCATGGACGAACTCGGCCTGCCCTACGACGAGGCCAAGCGCCTCCTGCTGATGCACGGCTCCGTCAAGACCGCCGTCGACTCCTACCGCGAGGAAGCACACCAGAACGCCTGAACACCATAGGCCCTGCCATCATGATACGCACTATCCTCCTGGCCCTCGTCGCCGCCTGCTGCCTGTCGTGCTCGGCACAGAACGCCGCAGAGAAGCCCAAATACACTGAACTCTACTATCAGCGGGCCTCGCTCTTCGACGTCCTCGGTGTCGACTCCACCACCATCGTCTTCCTGGGCAACAGCCTCACCCACGGCTGCGAGTGGCACGAACTCCTCGGCATGCCCAACGTGGTGAACCGCGGAATCAACGGCGACGTCGTCGCCGGCATCGACGAGCGCCTCAGCGCCGTCACAAAGGGACACCCCGCCAAAATCTTCCTGATGAGCGGCGCCAACGACGTGAGCCACGACCTTTCGGCCGACTCCATCGCCACGGCAATCGACAACCTCATCGGCCGGATTCAGGCCGAAACGCCCTCCACGCGCATCTACCTGCAGTCCATGCTGCCCATCAACAACTCCTTCGGCCGCTACCGCCTCATGGCCGGCAAGGAACAGGTGATCCGCGACATCAACGTGCGCCTCCGCGAGATTGCCAAGCGCCGCGGCATCCCCTATATCGACATCAACAGCGCCCTGAGCGACGCCGACGGCAACCTGCGCGCCGACCTCACCAACGACGGCCTGCACCTCCTCGGTCCCGCCTACCTCATCTGGCGCGACATCGTCCTTCCCTACGTGAAAGAATAAATTCTTCCCCCCGCACGCAAGAACAACCCTATTTTTCATATTCCACACCTCCCGTTGCGGCGAGGCGCCCC
>CAJJOO010000174.1 GCA_905193395.1 uncultured Porphyromonadaceae bacterium | reverse complement strand
TCAGCAGTGAATACTGATTTTTTAAGCAATTATAGCCGCCGGTGGCCACGGATAGCGAAAATTTCAGATTCCGGTTCAGACAATTCGGGCTGAACGACCGCCGTTGCGGCATGAAAATCGGCACCGACGCGGTGTTGCTCGGTGCCTGGGCCTCGCTGCCTCATCCCGCCGGAAGGATTCACGACGCCGGCGCCGGCTGTGGAATCATCGGCCTGATGCTGGCCCAGCGCATTCCCGAAGCCGAAGTCTGTTTCTCCGAGATGGATGAAGGCGCCTTCAGCGACCTGAACGAAAATGTAGCCTCGTCGCCCTGGGCCTCGCGCTGCGAGACATTTAGGGGCGACTTTACTAAACATCGCGGGCCGTTTTCACTCATCGTCTCCAATCCGCCGTTTTTCACCGAAGGCGAGCGCGCTCCCGAATCCGCACGGGCTGCGGCACGCCATGCCGGAGCGCTTTCGGCCCTGACCCTTCCCGACTATGCCGCCGCGAATCTTCTCCCCGACGGTGTCCTGTCGATGATTTTTCCCGCGACGCTGCTCGATGCCGTCGAGGAAAAATGCGCCTATGCCCGTCTCAATCCCCTGCGCATCTGCACGGTGTCGCCGCGGCCGGGCGCCGAATCGGTGCGCGTGATGGCCGAGTTTTCGCCCCGCACGGGTGTGCGACGTGTCTCGTCTCTTGCAATCCGCGATGCCGAAGGGCGTTACACGTCCGAATATGTGGCCCTTACTCGCGACTTTTATCTTCACCTCCATTGACCCCATCCATCAGACATGCAACATCGTCCGGTCACATTCAATATACCCTCCGCCGCAAGGCTCACGCTGCTGTTTCTGTGCTATTTCCTCGGCCTGCTGATTACGGCCGTGCTTTCGTCGGTGCTACTCGGCGCGATGCCTCCCGAGAAACATGCCGCCGCGCTCCGCATCGGCGCTGTGATTCAGGACGTTTTTGCCCTCGCCATTCCCGCCGTGGCCACTGCGGTCCTCGCCACGCGCAATCCTGCCGGATTGCTTGCCGTTGACCGCCGTCCCGGTGCCGTGCGCACCGTTATTGCGCTGATTACCATTCTTGCGGCCGCCCCGGCAATGTCGCGGATTATCGAATGGAACGCCTCAATCACTTTCCCGGAATCGCTCGCCTCCCTCGAAACTACGCTGCGCGGAATGGAAAGCAATGCCGCCTCGGCTATAAGTGCCATGACCGCCACCCATACCGTCGGCAACCTGATTGTAAATATACTGATTATCGGCGTGATGGCCGGTTTCTGCGAGGAACTGTTCTTCCGCGGCGCCTTGCAGCGTCTGCTGTCGGCGACAGCCCTCGGAGGGCGCGGTGCCGTGTGGCTTTCAGCCTTCATTTTCAGTCTGGTGCATTTCCAGTTCTTCGGCTTCGTCCCCCGTCTGCTGATAGGCGCCTATATGGGCTATCTGTTGCTGTGGAGCGGCTCGCTCTGGCTTCCGGTCTGCGTTCATATCTTTAACAACACCATGTTCGTGCTGCTCGAATACCTCACCGGCAGCGGCGACCCTCAGGTTGGGACCGATAGCACCATGTGGATAATCGCCGCCGCAAGTGCCGTTCTCTCTGCCGTCGGATTGGTAATACTCCACGCCTGCCGACGCGGCAAAATGCCATCAAACCGGCCCTGACTATTGCCTGAAATCCATGAAAAGATTATCTTTGCATTCCAAAACCATTGAAAACCCTTATTAACACATTTCATCTATGCCAACAACAGCGAAACCCCGACTGAGATATTTCGACATGCTCAAAGGCGTGGCGATTTTTCTTGTGGTCATGGGGCATGTAATCACAATGTGTGTCCGTGAAATCGACCGCGCCACTCTCTTCAAACTCATCGAACATATCCACATGCCCCTGTTCTTCTTCGTGAGCGGGTGGTTTACATTCAAACTCGCCGAGAACGGGAAAATCCGTATACCCTCGCTCGGTCAGCGCGCATTGCGCCTGCTACTGCCCATGGTGGCCGTCAGTTCGCTGTTCGTCTGGTATTTTCCACATTCCGGTCTTCAGTCGCCGCTGGTATCGACCTTCAACGGCCTGTGGACCAACGTCTGGAAAAACGGCTACTGGTTCACCCTGGTCCTCTTCGAGATAATACTTATCTACGCCGCCCTGGCTCCGCTTCTGTCGAAATGCCGCACGGCCCTTGCATCGGTAGCCGCATCATTGGGTCTGTGGGCGGTCATGTGCGTGCTTTATTGCTACGTGATTCCCGCCGAGGCTAACGGTTACCTGAGTTTTGAACTCACCGTCTCCTTCTTTCCCGTGTTCATGTTCGGCGTTCTTGCCCGCCGCTACCGCGACGGCTTCATCAGCGCCGTCCACAGTTCCACCTGCCAGACCATTGCCATGATCGTCCTGGCACTGACCATGTATGCCTGCTGCTGGCCCTGGGAATTCGGCATATCCGGAATGTGGGCCATCAGCCTGAACGCCGTTCTGCACATAACCATGGCCATCGTGGCTTTCGCCGTATTCGAGCGCTGGAGCGAAAAGGCTTTCGCCCCCGAGGCTTCCGCTCCGGCACGCAATATCGCCGGAATGTGGGAATACATCGGCCGCCAGAGTCTGGCCGTCTACCTGCTGCACTATTTCTTCCTGTTCCCGATGGGCGTTTTCCGCCCCTGGCTTGAAGCCATGAACGTGGCCATTGTGCCCATGGCGCTGTTCTCGGCCTTCTGGGCGGCAGCCATTATAGCCGTCGTGCTTATAATTGTGGCATTGCTGCGGCCCTCGCGTCTGCTGTCGATGCTGCTGACCGGTTCCAACTGAGAATTATGGTAATAACGGACCGCAAAATCAGGGTAGTTGCTTTCGACCTCGACGATACTCTCTACGACGAGTGCCGCTATGTCGATGCCTGCCTTGAAAATGTGGCCCGGGTATGCGGCGCCACGTTCGGCCTGCCGCCGGAAACAATCCTTGCCGACCTCCGTTCCGATTCCGACCATTTCGCCGGACTTACTCGGGGAGTCGTAGGCCGGCGTCTCTCCCTCGAACGTTATCTCGAAATTTACCGTTCCACAATCCCTGACTCGCTGCCAATGCGTCCCGATGCTGCCGCTTTTCTCGACTACCTCGTTGAACAGCGCCCCGACATATCCCGTTATATCATTACCGACGGACGCAGTCTCGGCCAGTGGGCCAAGATTCATGCCCTCGGTCTGGAGCGTTATTTCGAGCGCGAAAACATCCTGGTGAGCGGCGACACGGCTTACGACAAGCACACGCCATGGCCCTTCACGGCCGTTATGGAACGCTCCGGAGCCGACAGCGGCCTGGTCTACATTGGCGACAACCTCGCCAAGGATTTTATCTGGCCGCGACGTCTGGGCTGGACCGCCGTGCTGCTGCGCGACACCCGCGGCGTCAACATCCATCCGCAGCCGCCGTTGAATCGTGTAGCCTCATCCCACCGTCCGCATATCACTGTCAAAAGCCTCTATTCTCTATTCAAATAAACTATCATCATGCCAACAGCCCTTATAACCGGAATCACTGGCCAGGACGGTTCGTTCCTCGCCGAATTTCTCCTTGAAAAAGGATATGAAGTCCACGGTATCATACGCCGCAGTTCGTCGTTCAACACCGAGCGCATCGAACATCTCTATCTCGACGAATGGGTGCGCGACATGCACCGCAAGCGTCTGGTCCAACTTCACTACGGCGACATGACCGACTCGTCGTCGCTCATCCGCATCATCGGCGAGGTGAAACCCGACGAAATATATAATCTTGCCGCCCAGAGCCACGTCAAGGTATCGTTCGACGTGCCCGAATACACCGCCGAGACGGATGCCGTGGGCGTGCTGCGCCTCTTGGAAGCCATCCGCATCCTGGGTCGCGAACACTCCACGAAAGTCTACCAGGCTTCCACAAGCGAACTTTTCGGCAAGGTGGCCGAGGTCCCGCAGACAGAGCGCACGCCTTTCCATCCCCGCTCGCCGTATTCCGTTGCCAAACTCTATGCCTTCTGGATCATGAAGAACTACCGCGAGAGTTACGGCATGTTCACGGCCAACGGCATCCTTTTCAACCACGAGAGCGAACGCCGCGGCGAGAATTTCGTAACGCGCAAGATTTCCCTTGCCGCCGCAAGAATCGTCCACGGCCTTCAAGACAAACTGTACCTCGGCAACCTCGACGCCAAGCGCGACTGGGGCTATGCCCGCGATTATGTGGAATGTATGTGGCTCATCCTTCAGCAGGAGCAACCGGACGACTATGTGATTGCCACCGGCGAGTATCACTCCGTACGTGAATTCACCACCATGGCTTTCGCGCGTGTCGGCATTAACC
>CAJJOO010000173.1 GCA_905193395.1 uncultured Porphyromonadaceae bacterium | reverse complement strand
CCGCCGTGATACAGAAGCACGATGCCGCGCGGCGTGCCGTCCGGAAGCACGATTGCCTGGCGGGCAAGATAGTCAAGGGCCGTCTCACGGTCGACATCGGCACGCGCAAAAGCCTCGCGCCGCAAGGTCCGCGCCAGGGCCAGGTTCTGCGACGGTATGAAATCGCGGCCCTTGATTGTTCCGGCACTGACACCTGCACCGACCACGCGGAAATGCGCCGACACAGTTTTCAGCGGTGCCGCATGGGCCGCGGGAATCAGCCGCACGGCTCCGGCGGCGTCGACCGTCGCACTGTAATCGCCCTCGAGAAGTCCGGCGTAGGGCGCACGCGGAGGCACCGTTTTTTCGGGTTTCACGCGAAGGCCATCGCTTTCGCCCGGCTTACGCAGAAGGGCGATGAACTGGCCCTCGCCGCGCACCCGTCCGGGCAGGAAACGATAGGCCCGCGCCGTGCCGCACACCTCGTGCTCGATTTCCGGCAGTTCAAGTGCCTGGATGGTCATAGGCTCGGCCCCGAGATTTTCGGCTATATGTTTCAGAATCTGTTCGTTTTCAGACGTATTGAAAGTGCAGGTGCTGTAAATCAGGCATCCGCCCGGGCGCAGCAATTCCCACAGGTTGTCGACTATCCGGCATTGCAGGCGCGCACAGTCGGCCACAAGGCCCTCGCTCCACTGTGCCACGGCTTCGGGTTCCTTGCGCATCATGCCTTCGCCCGAGCAGGGCACGTCGGCGGCGATGATGTCGAAAAACTCACGCGGGCCGCGGATTTCGGCGGCGTCGCCGCGCGTCACCACCACATTGTCAAGGCCCCATTTCGCAACGTTCTCGCTCAGTACCGAGGTGCGTCGCGGGTCAAACTCGTTGGCAACGATGAAGGCGTCGGACGGCAGACGGTCGGCAGCCGCGGTGGTCTTGCCTCCGGGCGCGGCACAGGCATCGAGATACCTCAACGGCCTCCCCGAGGGCAAAGCCAGAGCGACCGCGGCGGCAACGGCCTCACAATGGGCCATGGACGAGGCGTCCTGAACGTAATAGCGCCCCTGATGGAGCGCAGGGTCTAGCGTGAAACGCGGACGCGAGGGCAGGTAGAAGCCGCCGTCGCACCATTCCACGACCTCGACGCCATCGGGTAGCGGGGCCGGCCGGGCCGGATTCAGGCGTATCGCCGCAGGGGCCGGCACTCCCGACGCAAGTGCCTCGGGCAGAGCCGCCATAGCCTCGCTGCCAGTCGCGGCAAGCATCCGGATAAAGCGCTCCGGCAGGGTCATTTTATACTGTTCAGAAGGGTTATCACTTCACGACGCAGATACGGCACCTCCACAATATAGTGGGTCGAATTGTCGGGGTGGAACACGCCCAGACGACTGCTGCGCACCTCAATGCCGTACTTGCGTTCGAGGATGAAGCGGTAGATGCTCAGTTGCAGGGCGTAATGGTAATAGGCCGTGTCGGGAATATGGGCCAGCGGGCCGAAACCGCATTTCCCGGCCGTATTTTCCGTAGCGGGACGGCCGTCGCGGCCCACAACCTTGTTACTGCGCTTCCAGTCCCAGAGGTCGAAGGTACCGTCGCCGTTGTCGGCCAGAAAATCGAGCGTGCCGGCCAGGCGGCACTCCTCGGCATATATGCCCCACTCCGTGCGGTGAGGTTTCAGCGGCGTGACGCGGGCAAAATCGCAAAAATGTCGGTAGGCGACGTCGAGAGCCACGTCCTCGTCTGCATCCTCCCCAAGGTAGTAGCGTTCGATATTGTCGTGCAGGCGTGTGCCCAGTTCGCGGGCGCGGCGCCCGTTTTCCTCCCAGCGGCGTTTCAGTTCCTCGGCCGGGCATGAGGGCGTCGCCTTGCGCTCGGCCCAGTAGTCGGCATCGAATTTTTCAAAGCAGTCCTCTACAACCGCCGTGACGGTGCGGTAGACGGTGCCATGGACTGTGTATATATGGCCGGCCGGGTCGAATTCCAGCATTTCGTCGCGGCTGTGGCGGTTTCGTTCGTTGTAATTCATGCACAAAGTTACTCAATTATTGATATTTTTCATTGAGACTAAGGATTTATTTTGTAATTTTGGGGCAGCAGAACGGACATTACTAACCAGTTATCATGAAAAAATTCATCCTCACCATTCTCGGGCTATGCGCAGCCGTCTTCGGCCATGCAGCCACTCCCGATACGACGGCCGTCAACCATCCGCAGTGGAGCCGCAACGCCGTGATTTATGAAGTGAACCTGCGCCAGTTCACCCCCGAAGGGACACTGAAAGCATTCGAAAAACATATCCCCCGCCTGCGCGATACGCTGGGCGTCGACATCCTCTGGTTCATGCCCATCCATCCCATTTCGGCCGACGGACGCAAGGGCACCCTTGGCAGTTACTATGCCGTGCGCGACTACAAGGCCGTGAATCCCGAATTCGGCACTCTCGACGATTTCAAGCAGGTGGTCAAGGCCGCCCACGATGCCGGAATGAAGGTTATCATCGACTGGGTTCCCAACCACTCGGGCCGCGACAACGCCTGGGTCACCGAGCATCCCGACTGGTACGTGCGCAACGAGCAAGGCGAGATGTACGGACCCTTCGACTGGACCGACGTCTATAAATTCGACTATTCCAACCCGCAGATGCGCGCCGCAATGACCGACGCCATGCAGTTCTGGCTCCGCGAGGCAGACATCGACGGTTTCCGCTGCGACGTGGCCGGCCAGGTACCCGTCGGGTTCTGGAACGAGAATGCCCCGCAACTGCGCGAGGTGAAACCCGAGATTTTCATGCTGGCCGAGGCCACGGAGCCGTTCCTGGCCGAACATGCCTTCGACATGGTCTACAACTGGCCCATGAAGGACCTGTTCTCGCAGATTGCCGCCACGCAGGGCCAGTATACCTTTGCCGATGCACAGGGCCACGTGCGCACCTTCTCCGACGCCCACGCCTCCGACATCTACGCCCTGCTCGACCGTCAGGCCGCTGAATATCCCGTCGACACATACACGATGCAGATGACATCGAACCACGACCTCAACTCCTGGGAAGGCACTGAATTCCAACGTCTGGGCAACCTGGCCGAGGCCTTCGCCGTGCTCACATACACACTGCCCGGCATGCCCCTGATTTATACCGGTCAGGAAGTGGGGCTGGACCGCGCCCTGGAATTCTTTGAAAAGGACAAGGCGCCCGACTGGAACGCCAATCCACAGTTCACGGCTTTCTACCGCACCCTCAATAACCTGCGCCACAACTCGCCCGCGCTTGCCTCGGGTAAGGCCGGAGCGCCCGTCGAAAGGCTGGCCACTGCCTCCGACGACATCATCGCCTTCCGCCGCGGCGACATCCTTGTAATCGCCAACCTCGGCTCCAAGGCCCTGACGCTATTCAATGAAAACGAAAAGCCCGCGGTCAATGGCATGAAAGACATCTTCACTGGCGCCACCGCCCTGCCCGACACCCTTCCGGCCGGCGGCTACCTCGTATTTATCCCCGCCGGCAAATGAGATTCGCGACGGCAATACGTGCGGCTGTCGCCGCCCTGATTCTGGTGGCCACGGCAGCCTGTGGCCACGGCAGCAAATACGTTGTCAGCGGCACCCTAGAGGGGAAGCCCTCGATGAACCTGCGCGTAATCTCGTATTGCGACGGCGCGGTGGCCACCGGCGTCACCGTCTGCCGCGAGGGCGAGTTCGTGTTCGAGGGCAACGCCCCGTCGCCCGCCCTGGTGGAAATCTACGACAACGACTATCGCCTGCTGGGACGCCTGGTGGCCGAGAACGGCGACGACATCAACGTGTCGCTGAAACGCAAATCACCGGTTCTCACCGCCATAAAGGGCAATGACATTTCCGAACGCTGGTCGCGGTTCAACGCCGACAATCAGCAGGCTGATTCCGCGGCCTACGCCGCCGCCATCGCCCGCTATGTCTCGGCTCACCGCGACGACCCCCTGTCGGCCATTCTTGTGGCCGCATGCTATACATCGGCCGACAATCCCGCCGCCACGGATTCGCTGCTGTCGATGATTGACGCCAAAGTCATTCCAGCCGGCATCGTCGCCCCGCTCACCGCCGCCCTTTCACGTCTCTCGCAGCCGTCCGTGCGCGAACCGATTAAGCCCTTCACCATGGTCCTGCCCGGAAACGGCAGGAAACGTTTCAACCCCGCCGAAGCACCGGTCACCATAATCGCGCTGAGCGACTCGCACCACGGACGCGACTCTGTCAAGACCCTGCTGCGCAGCCTCGAGGCACAGCGCACGGCTCGCCGCCTGGCCGTCGTCGACCTCTGGCTCGACGCCGACACCCTGATGTGGAACCGCGCCTTCCGCACCGACACCATTCCCTGGCAGCA
>CAJJOO010000172.1 GCA_905193395.1 uncultured Porphyromonadaceae bacterium | reverse complement strand
ACGAGGGTCTGATTGTCGGTCATCTCGCTGAGATATTTCATTGTGAGTCGATACTGCGCCCAGTTCTGAAACACGGCACCGTTACCGCCGTAAGTGATGAGTTCGTGGGGATGCTGTGCCACGGCCGGGTCCAGATTGTTCTGAATCATCATCATGATGGCGGCGGCCTGTCGCGAGCGGGCCGGATACTCGTCGATGGGACGGGCCTTCATCTCGTAGGCGGGTCGCAGGCGGTACATGTAGATGCGGCCGTAGTCGTGAAGTTCGCGGGCGAACTCGGGAGCGAGAGTGGCGTGGGTCTCGGGCGGGAAATAGCGCAGGGCGTTGCGCAGGGCCAGTTTCTTCTCCTCGGGGGTGAGGATGTCCTTGCGCCGCGGGGCATGATTCACCGTGTTATCGTATGGACGGGGCTGCGGCAGCGGCATGGGGATGCCGGCGGCTATATCGTCGCGGAATTGCTGGAGTGTCATTCTCGGTCGATTTTTTTGTTGACAATATCAAGGATAATCTTGCGGCGTGAGGCGGCCAGTTCGGCATAATGCCGGGCCTCGGCGGTGAGACCGTCGGCCAGGAGGCGGTTCTTGAGGCCGGCGGCGTTGATGCGCACGTTGAGGACGGCACCGGCCACGGCGGCTTCGGCGGCAAGGGCGCCGACACCGGCATCGGAAACGGAATTGGGATTTCCCTGCTCGGCGACGGCGGTGAGGAGGTCGAAGGTTGAGAAAGCGGCCTTGGCGGTGCGCAGGGGGACCTCGGTGGCGTAGAGCGTGGCCTGTTCGAGGGCTTCGTCGCGGGCGGCGCGTTCCTCGTCGGTGCCCTTGGGCATGGAGAGTGCGGCCATGATGGAATTGAATGCTGCGGTGTCTTCGTCGACCAGGGCGATGAGTTCGTCCTGGATGCGGCGGCCGGAGTCGGCCATATCGCTGAATTCCTTCCAGCGGTCGTCCCAGCCGGCCTTGTGGGCGGAAAGGTTGGCGACCATGGTGCCGAGGGCGGCTGCCAGAGCGCCCATATATGCCGAGATTGAGCCGCCGCCGGGTGCGGGGGCTTCGGAGGCAGTGAGGTCTGCCAACGACAACGCCGTGAGATCCACGAGACGCGGGGCATGGGGCGCGGCGTCCTCGAGGATGTATTCAACCACTTTCTCGCGAGGGTTGAAAGGCTTGAGTTCGTCGAGGCCCATCGACTTTATGGCCATGCGCACGATTTCGCTTTCGGGCAGACCGGTGGAACGCTGCTGCTTGTGGAGGAAATAGCGGCCGGCATCGACGAGGGCGCGTTTGGGCACGAGACCCACGATTTCGGTACCGGTGACGCGGATTCCGCGGGCGGCAGCGGCACGGCACACTTCGTCGAAGGCCACGTGGAGGGGCGTGGCGTTCATGTCGGTGATGTTCATCGACACCTGGGCAATGCCGTATTCGTCGATATACCAGCCGATAGCCTTGGTGCCTTTGAGGGTGCCGGGCTGCATGATGATGTTACCGGCCTCGTCGCGCAGGGGACGGCCGGTGACCTTTCCGCCCTCGCGCACGGGACGGCCCTTCTCGCGGACGTCGAAGGCGATAGCGTTGGCACGGCGCGTCGAGGTGGTGTTGAGGTTGAAATTGACGGCAATGAGGAAGTCGCGGGCGCCGATGGTGGTGGCGCCGGTGCGTGCGGCGGCCTCGTCGAATGGACGGTCGCCGAAGTCGGGTCCCTTGCCGGGATTGTTCATTTTTTCAGGGAGCGCCTCGTACTCGCCGGCACGGCAGACAGCCAGATTCTTGCGCTCGGGAGTGAAGGCGGCGGCCTCGTAGCAATATACGGGAATTCCGAGAGAATCGCTGACGCGGCGAGCCAGGGCACGGGCCATTTCGGCACATTCCTCGAGGGTAACGCCGCTGACGGGAATCAGCGGGCATACGTCGGTGGCGCCCATGCGGGGGTGAGCGCCGTGGTGACGGCGCATATCAATCAGTTCGGCGGCGCGGGCGATACCGCGGTAGGCGGCTTCGACCACGGCGTCGGGCTCGCCGACGAAAGTTACAACGGTGCGGTTTGTGGCCTCGCCGGGGTCTACGTCGAGGAGGCTGATGTTGTCAACGGAGGTAATTGCGGCGGTAATGGCATCGATTACCGCGCGGTCGCGTCCCTCGCTGAAATTCGGGACACATTCTATCAGGCGTTTTTCCATGGTTTGGGATACTGGGAGGAATCGGTTATCAATGCAAATTTAATACAAATATTTCAACTGCAAGGCAGAGAGGCAAGGCGGCAAGCGTTATGAAATGTTAAATCGGCCGTCGGGCGCTGAAATCCGGTTTTTTTGAACTAACTTCGCAATCCCGTGGAGCGCCACGGGGAACGACCAAGAATACCAAGAAAAAACACCTGACAAAACCATGAGTCCCGAATTACAATTAAGCAAGAATCCGGTGGTGGTAGCCGCAGGCAAACCGCACACCGAACTGACGCGCGACGACATAATCCGCTATATCATCGACAACAACATCGAAATGGTGAATTTCATGTATCCGGCAGATGACGGACGCCTGAAAACGCTGAATTTCGTAATCAACAATCTGCAATATCTCGAAACTATACTGACTCTGGGCGAAAGGGTCGACGGTTCGTCGCTGTTCGCCTCGGTGAGTGCCGGGAGCAGCGACCTCTACGTGGTGCCGCGATACAGCACGGCCTTTGTGGACCCCTTCGCGCCGCTGCCCACGCTGACAATGCTGTGTTCGTACTGCGACAAGGACGGCAAGCCCCTCGAATCGTCACCGGAACACACCCTGCGCAAGGCCTGCGAGGAATTCACCCGCTCGACCGGCATGGTCTTCGAGGCCATGGGCGAACTGGAATACTATGTCATAGCACCCGACACCGGCCGCTTCCCGGCCACCGACCAGCGCGGCTATCACGAATCGGCTCCGTTTGCCAAATTCAACGATTTCCGCACCCGCTGCATGAGTTACATAGCCCGCACCGGCGGACAAATCAAATACGGACACTCCGAGGTGGGCAACTTCACCATGGGTGGCACCGTCTACGAACAGAACGAGATTGAATTCCTGCCCGTTCCGGCCGCCGAGGCCGCCGACCAACTGATGCTGGCCAAATGGGTGATCCGCAACCTTGCGGACCGCGAAGGCCTGGACGTGACCTTCGCGCCCAAAATCACCGTGGGCAAAGCCGGTTCCGGGCTCCATATCCACATGAAGATGACCCGCGACGGAAAGAACATGATGCTGGACGAGAACCGCCGCATCAGCGACACGGCGCGGCGCGCAATCGCCGGCCTGATGCGCCTGGCACCGGCCATCACTGCTTTCGGCAACACAAACCCGACGTCCTATTTCCGCCTGGTGCCCCACCAGGAGGCTCCGACCAACGTATGCTGGGGCGACCGCAACCGTTCCGTGCTGGTGCGCGTGCCGCTGGGCTGGACCGCCAAGACCGACATGTGCGCAGCCGTGAATCCCGGCGAACACACACCGGCCGACGTTGACGCCACACAGCGCCAGACCGTCGAGATACGTTCGGCCGACTGCTCGGCCGACATTTACCGTCTGCTGGCATCGCTGGCTGTGGCGCTGCGCTACGGACTGGAGCAGCCTGATTCGGCCGAAGTGGCCGAGCGCACATATGTTGACGTCAACATCCACGCGCCCGAGAACGCCGCCCGCCTGGCCGCGCTCGACAGCCTGCCCGTGGACTGCGCCGGCAGCGCCGACTGCCTGGAAGCCGCCCGCGGAATCTTCGAGGAGCGCGGCATTTTTCCGGCTGCTACCATTGATGCGGCTATCAAGAAACTGCGCTCGTTCGACCCTGAGGAAGCCAAGGCCGCCAAAACCGACCCGGCGTTGATGCAGGACCTGGTGAGCCGCTATTTCTACGTATAAATAATAACATACATAAAGCAGCCGCGTCCCCGAAATGGAGGCGCGGCTGCTTTATGTATCAGTGCGGCCGGTCGTTACCAGATTACGACACGCTCGGCGGCGGGACGGAACATGGGGTCGCCGTCGTTGATGTCGAAGGCGCGGAAGAAAGGCTCGATGTTGCGCAGGGTGGCGTTGACGCGCCAGCGGCCCAGCGAGTGTGGGTCGGTCTTGGTGCGCTTGATTATTTCGGCCTCGCGGATGTTGCCGGCCCAGACGTTGGCATAGGCCAGGTAGAAACGCTGGTCGGGGGTGAAGCCGTCGATTATCTCGCCCTGATTGCCTTCGCCCAGCGAGTTGTGGTAGGCGGTATAGGCAACGCGCAAACCGCCCTGATCGGCAATGTTCTCGCCCAGGGTGAAGCGGCCGTTGGCGTGAACGCCGGGAGCCACCTCGATGGCGTCGAACTGTGCGGCGAGGATGTCGGCAAGGGCGTTGAAG
>CAJJOO010000171.1 GCA_905193395.1 uncultured Porphyromonadaceae bacterium | reverse complement strand
GGCAAAGGCCGCGGCCTGGCCTTCGTCGACTCGATTATCAAGAAAAATCCCGTGTGCGACAATTTCCACGGCGCCACGATTTCAATACCCCGCACAGTGGTGCTGTGTACGGACATCTTCGACGAGTTCATGGCCGACAACCGGCTCTACCCGACGGCCCTGAACGACGCGCCCGACGAGGAAATTCTCGAACACTTCCTGGCCGCAAAGTTGCCCGAACGCCTCAACGACGACCTGCTGGCCCTGTTCGAAGTCGTCGACCGCCCCCTGGCAGTCCGTTCGTCGAGCCTGCTGGAAGACTCGCACTACCAGCCTTTCGCAGGCATTTATTCCACCTACATGGTGCCCTTTACCACAGACCGCCAGGTGCGTCTGCGACAACTCACCGACGCCATCAAGGGTGTCTATGCCTCGGTATTTTTCCGCGCCGGCAAAGCCTATATGTCAGCCACCAGCAACGTGATCGACCAGGAAAAGATGGCCGTCATCATCCAGGAAGTCGTGGGCGAGAACTATGCCGACTGCTATTTCCCGAATTTCTCGGGCGTGGGCCGCTCGCTCAACTACTATCCGCTGGGCGACGAACAGCCGGCCGACGGCGTGGCCGAGGTGGCCGTCGGACTGGGCAAATACATCGTCGACGGTGGTCTGGCGTTGCGATTCTGCCCGCGCTATCCGGGCAAAGTGCTGCAGACCTCGACACTAGACCTGGCCCTGCGGCAGACCCAGACCAGCCTCTGCGCCCTGCCCACAGACATAAATCCCGAAGGACGCATCACACCCGACGACAGCCACAATATTGTGACGCGCCCCGTCCAGGAATTCGCCTCGACCGGCGCCCTGCGTTATATCGCCTCGACCTACGACGCCCGCGACGGCATCCTCAAGGACTACGAGGAGGGGAACGGACGCCGCGTAATCACGTTCAACAACGTGCTGCGCGACAATGTGTTCCCGCTGGCCAAGGCCGTCGATTTCATGCTCAGCGAAGGTCAGGCAGCCATGCAGCGGCCCGTCGAGATTGAATTCGCCGGACTGATAAGCCCCACAGCCTCGTCCTCGCCCGTCGACAAAGGCCACATCTACTGGCTGCAGATCCGTCCCATCATCGACCCTAAGGGCATGATTACGGACAATATGCTCGATGTGCCGCCCGAGCGCCTGCTGCTGCGCAGCACCACGGCCATCGGCCACGGAAGCGTCGAGGGCGTCCGCCACGTGGTCTACATTATTCCCGAAAATTTCGATTCGTCGAACAACCGCGCGCTAGTCGAGCGCATCGCCGCCATAAACCGCGACTTCACAGCCTGCGGCGAAGGCTATGTGCTGATTGGCCCGGGACGCTGGGGCAGCAGCGACCCCGCCCTGGGAATCCCCGTGAAGTGGGCCGACATTTCCGCCGCCCGCGTCATCGTGGAATCCGACCTCGAAAATTACCGTGTCGAACCGAGCCAGGGAACCCACTTCTTCCACAACCTCACGTCCTTCGGCGTGGGCTATCTGACGGTATCTCCGTCGGTCAAGGGTTCCGTGTGCGACTATGGCCGTCTGGCCGCCGCTCCCGTCGTGAGCGACGACGGCGCCATCCGCGTGCTTCGCTTCGACAATCCCCTATTTATTGCCATCAACGGCCGCAAGGGCCTGGGCGTCATAGCCCTGCCCGACGACGGCCCTAAACCGAATCATATACCATGAGTATCCTGAAAGTACTGAAACGCAGCCTGGGTTTCGGCGGCGACGATGACGACGAAGCCCTCTACGCCGACACTTCCGATAAAGACACCGCGATCAACGCGCCGAAACAGGCTACGCCCGCAGCAGCGCCGCCCGAAGAACTAACTTTCGACCCGGCGTCGCAGGAGATCATATTCCGTACCGTCCTGAAAGTATTCAACGAGTCCCTGCCGCCCTTCCTGCAAAAGTCTGTCGATACTAAGGCCCAGACCGAATATCTGCGCAACGCCCTGGACGAAGGAGTGCGCCAGTATCTCGACTCCATGGCCCGGCGCGCCGGCGAATACTGCGAAAACCGCTGGCAACATACCCGCGCAAACATGTCGGCCGAAATAGACGCGATGAAGGCAAAGGCAGCCGAAATCGAACGCAAAAGCGAGGATTTCAAACAGAAACAACTCAGCGCCGACCGCCAGAAACGCGCCCTGAGCGACCGCGTCCACGACCTCGAAAGCCAACTCGTCAAACTCGAAGCCGACCGCGAGCAGTACGAACTGGAAAACCGTTCGCTGGTCAACCGCCTCAAAGTGGCCGGCGTGCAGCAGGGCGACATCGAGGCATCGCAGGCTGAAATCGACCGCCTGCGCCTGGAACTCAAGACCCTGCGCGAAAATCCCGACGAGGCGCTGCGCCGCGAGACCGACGCTCTCCACACCCAGATTGACGAAATGACCAACGGCATCGAATCGCTCAAAGAACAGGTGCGCGTCAGCAACGACATGGCCGCCGACCTGCGCCGCCAACTCGCCGCCGCCGAACGCCGCGCCGAAGAAAAGGAGGCCAAACTGAAAGAGGTGAATGGCCAACTCGAGGAATTCATGGGCGGTCTCGATGCAAAAATGAACGACGTGAACGACCGTCTGGAACGCAGCGCCGCAAAACTGCGCCAACAGAAAGAAATCATAGCCCAGAAGGACAGTGAAATCGAATCCCTGCGCAAGACCGTAGCCGACAACCTCGCCCGCCAGGCCGAGCGAGAAAAGGAACTTCAGGCTCAAATTGATGAAATGGTGGCACCATCGGCCACAGGACCGGTGCGCACGTCTGCCAGCGTCACCTTCGAAGCCGAATCCGTAAGCGATAAGGAACGCAAGGAAACGCGCCCCATAATCAGCGAGGAGGACATCAGCGAAATCGAAAAATCCTTCGAAAGCGAGGACTGGTTCACCAAGACGCCTCCCGCTGAAACCCCGTCGATGCGTGGCGACACCGAGAATCCCGATTTCGGCTACCGCGAGCCTCCGCGCAAGCACCGCCCCGCCGACAATCCATCGCAACTGTCCCTGTTCTGACCATCCGAAACAACATTTCTACACGATGATGAAAAAGACCATATATATTCTCCCGCTGCTGATTGCCGCTGCCGCTCCGGCGGCAACAGCCACCCTGGCCGGCGAAATGTCGCAATACGTATACCCGCAGAACCGCCCGGCATCGCCCGGAAACATGACCTACTGGGCCGACGGCGAGACCTACTGCGCCGTCAGCGACAACAACCGCCTGGTCGTTCGCCACAAGACCGCCGACGGAACGCCCGTCGACACTCTTTTCGACATCGGCCATACCCGCGAGACCGTTATCACCGATTTCGAGGGCTTCATGATCAGCCCCGACGGTTCGAAAATGATGCTGTGGCGCGACTCGCGACCCATATACCGTCGCTCCTTCACCGCCGAATACTATACTTACGACATCCGTTCGCGCGTTCTGCGGCCGCTTTCCACGAAGTTCGGTCATCAGCAGTCGCCCATATTCTCGCACAACGGCCGTATGGTAGCTTTCGTGGCCGAGAATAATATTTACGTCAAGAAACTCGACTACAACACCGAACTGCCCGTAACCACCGACGGAAAGGCCAATTCCATAATCAACGGCGTACCAGACTGGGTATATGAGGAGGAATTCACAACCACCTGCGCCATGGCCTGGTCGCCCGACGACCTGATTCTCAGTTACGTGAAAAGCAACGAGACCGATGTGCCGACCTACGACATGACCCGTCACGGAGGCACCTGCGAACCCGACGACGCGTTGGCTCTTTACCCTTCAACCTGGAACTACAAATACCCGCTGGCCGGGTTCCCCAACAGCCGCGTCAGTCTGCACAGTTACGACGTCGAGACCCGCAAGACCAAGGATATCCCTATGCCCGACAACCGGCTTGAATACATTCCCCGCATTGCCTACGGACCCGACGCAGAGTCGCTGCTTGTCGTCACCCTGAACCGCGACCAGAACCTCTGCATCATCTACAAGGTCAACCCCAAAAGCACCGTGGCCCGCGAGGTCTACAACGAGACGTCCGATACCTGGATCAATCCCGCCACCTACGAGGACCTCTACGTGGGTCCTCGCAACTTCGTCGTAACTTCGTGGAAGGACGGCTATACCCGTTTCTACGTCTACAACTACAACGGCGTCGAAACGGCCGCACCGGCCACGGGCGACTGCGACGTGATGGCCTATTACGGCAACGATGCCGCCGGCAACCATTATTATTGTGTCGCCGCCCCCACGCCGATGGACCGCAAGGTGTGCCGCATCGACGTCAAGGGTCGAATCACCGACCTGTCGCCTGACACGGGCAACGCCTCGGCCGTTTTTTCGCCGGCAATGAATTTCATGACCCTGCGTTA